>NZ_JBSHNS010000128.1:0-36087 GCF_053601635.1 Pontimicrobium sp. MEBiC01747 | reverse complement strand
CTATTGGATAAACGTTTAAATAGTTCAGAAAATATTTGAGGGTGTATATCCTTGATTGTGGTAATTTCAGGTAGTATTTTTCTAAATGTTCTAAATACTTCTTTATAACTTTTAATTGTTTGAATACTTAATTGTTTTCCATATTGGCAGTCATCTATATACTTTTCGAAGACTAAATCAATTTCATCATACCTTTGTAGCGTTTTTTTATGAGGGAACATTATATAAAGACTACTAGCTTTGAGTAGTTTTTTTATAGATAGCCTATTTTGTATAATCTCTGGTTAGAAGAAATTAGGAAAATGTTGTTAAAATAATAACCTCTTTTGTACTGTTTACAAAATCTGATGACGATTTACGCTACTTAAGCGTTAAACAAAACACAATCTTAATTTGATTGTGTTTTGTATTTCAAAAACGGATATCTATTCTATCTATACCTCTCACGCTACACTCATACTACTATGCAGTATTTCAATCCATACGTTTCATATTTTGCCCGCGCCAATTTTAGAAACGATAAACGACTTGTTGGCTTGTATCAACATGACCGTATTAATGGGGCAATGTATCTTTTGGGTCGCACAGGTTCTGGAAAGTCCAACGTAATGAAAGTACTCCTGTACCAAGACATCATCCATAATAGAGGCGCTTGTCTTATGGACGTATCTGGGCAACTTGTACAAGAGATACAAGAGATAATTCCAAAGCAAAGGCAAAAGGATGTTGTACTACTCGATGCTACAAATCACGATATTTCAATTGGATATAATCCTTTGCGGAAAACAGCAGAAAAATATCACGCAGTCGTTACTTCTAGTATTTTAGATACCTTTAAAAAGTTATGGGGAGAACAAGGCTGGGGTGTACGGGTTGAATATCTTACACGCAATGTTTTGTTATCACTCCTAGTACAAAAGCAGCCAGTTAGTTTCGCTGATATTCCTAAAATACTTCTTGATGATACATACAGAGACTACTGTGTACAAAATATAGAAAACAAAGACCTCCTGCGGTTTTGGAAACAGGAATTTTCTCGCCTCTCTAAATCAGATATTCTCCCTCTTTTGAATAAAGTATCAGGGTTTTTATCCATCCCTATCTTGCGTAAAATCTTTGTTGAAAATACACAGCAAATTTCATTACGTCAGATTATGGATAATAAAAAGATACTCCTTGTAAATATTGCAAAAGGAAGTATCGGAAGTGATGGAGGGCATTTACTCGCTTCCCTCTTGCTTGGCGGTATGGCTTCCGCAGGATTTACCCGCATTGACACAGAAGAACAAAAGCGTGTTCCCTTTATTATCTATCTTGATGAGTTTCATAATTATACAACTGATAATCTGATATTTATGATTTCTGAATTACGGAAATTTAAAATCGGATACGTTCTAGCACATCAATATCTCGGACAATTACAGGCTAAAATTCGAGATGCCGTACTAGGAAATGTTGGAAGTATTATTGTCTTTACTCTTGGAACGGATGCAAAAATTATGGAGCGTATTTTTTATCCTATTTTCTCTGCTCATGATTTTATCAACCTTGGTAAATATCAAGTCTACATCAAACTCCTTATCAATGGTCGTGTATCACAAGCTTTCTCTGCATCAACACTTAGCTTACATGATATTGGTTACAAAAAAGGTTATGTATAACAATAGTCTGTGTTTGTTCATACTACTAAGGAATTTGAACCTTAAATAAATAATTATGAACAAAAGCAAAACAGAAAAGCCTGTTTACGAAATCGAAATCTATTACAAACGACCAATTTTTGATATAACCAGAAAAATCAATCGCTCTCAAGACATTGAGAACATTATACGAAAGTATATGAATCCTCAACAAATGGATTACAATGAGACTTTCATTACACTTTTTGTTTCAAATGCAAATCAACTCTTACATATCAGCAGTATTGCTTGCGGAACCGTTAGAGGCGCATGTGTTGATGTAAAACAGATAGTACAACTCGCTTTAAAGACTCATGCATCAGCAATTATCATTGCTCATAATCATCCAAGCGGAACACTGAAAGCTTCTTTTGCAGATATCCAATTAACCAAGAAGGTTAAAAATGCCCTTGATTACTTTGGAATTACCTTACTCGACCACATCATTATCACCTCTGAAAGTTACCTTTCATTTGCTGATGATCACATAACTCCTTTTTAGGAATCTTTACTCTATCTATGCCCAAACACCCTGTTAGCTATTACGGAGGAAAGAGCTCTATGCTTAATCATATTCTCCCCCTTATCCCAGAACACAAAATATATACCGAAGCCTTTTTTGGCGGTGGTGCGGTCTTCTTTGCCAAAGAACCCACGCAGTCTGAAACGATTAATGACACCAACAATATGGTTATTAATTTCTATGAAATAGTAAAAACAGATTTTGACGCCTTAAAGCAAAAAATTGAAGCTACTCCCTTTGCCAGAAAAACCTACATGAAAGCCAAATTTATTTATGACGTACCGAATATCTATGACAAGGTATATCAAGCTTGGGCATTCTATATAGCCTTTGTGATGGGCTTCTCTCACAAGGTGGGGGCATGGGGCTATGATAAGTACGGACTACGGTGTAAATCTTTTCTCAATCGTAAACTAACCTTTAATACTGACATTGCCTCACGTTTAGAGCGAGCGCAGATTGAAAATAATGATGCAAACAAAGTAATCCAAAGTAGAGACGCTGATGATGCCTTTCACTATGTAGATCCGCCATATATAAACACCGACCAAGGAAGCTATAGCGGATATACAGAAGCTGATTACAAGCGGCTTTTAGACACCCTCATGGGCATAAAAGGAAAGTTTCTGTTAAGTTCCTATCCCTCTGAAATTTTGAACGAATACATCGCTAAAAATGGCTGGTACACAAAAGAATTTAACAAACCTCTCTCTGCCAGCAAACCTAAAAATGGCGAAAAACGAAAACGGAAAATAGAAGTCTTAACGGCTAATTATCCAATCTAAAACAAACAATTAAATATTTAATATCAATGAAGAAACAAATTAATAAGACAGTACGTCTTTTTGATATACCTGTTAATGTCAATGCCTATATCGTCATCGGCATATTTAGACACCAAGCCGAGCTTGATGGCTGGAGTGAACAAGAAATTAATATTGTTTTGAAGGAAGCACAAAGCCAAAACTTTCATCACTTCCTTCAAACAATTCTTTTGTATTCAGAAGATAAAAATGATACAGAAGTAAATCCTATTAACGTAAGAGAAACACTGTATCAATTAGGCTTACATACTCATTATCTCAATACTAAACCAATTAAAAATTGGGATGAATACGATCATAGTAATTTCCGTTCACTACAAATAAAAGCGGGTAAAATCAAATTCTAATATGCAAGAACACTACAAAGTCTATGTCCTGTTTGATATAACAGTTGCTAAATCTCGGAAATACAAAGCAAAGCCAAAATCATCTGATTTTGATACTAAGGAAGAAGCAATAACTGAAAGAGATTCACTCTACAAACAAGGAGTGTATAAACATGGAACACTCAAAGTAATGATGCTTTGGAGAAGCAAAAAACAAACGAAATAATTAACCTTTAAAATTAAATACTTATGAAAAATACAAACATTGTAACAACACTTATTGACAACGTAAAAAAAGACCAAGAACTTCTTAAAGCAGTAGATGCAAAAATTGACACTATCAAAGAAGAAAAATCTACCATTACAGATCGATTAAAAGAATACCGAAAAGATATGAGTGTATTAATAAAGTACGCAAATGATGAACAAATAGCAGAACTCAAAGGACTTGGTTTTGAAATTACGGAATCTTCTCAAGGCATTAATGCAGTTGCCTCTCTTGCCTTTGATATTATTTTAAAAGCAAAGGATAACCAGATGACTAACCTTGAACACTATGAGGCATACAAAGCAACATTTAAAAATCCAGATGATGCATTTAGTTACACTGAATTTAATATTAAATGTCGCTCCCTTTTTAATACACAGAAGTTAATTCGCAAGAAAAGTGATGATCCGAAGTCATCCAAGAACGATATTATTAAATTAAATGAAAGCTTGATACAAAAAGACGAAAAGCAAGAGGATAAATCAGAACCTAGTAAAAAGCCTGTAGATGTAAAATCTTCTAAAAAAGATAGTGCTCCTGTTGTTGAAAACAAAGAAAAAACTCAACACAAACAAGATCCTCAAGCTAAAACAAAAGCAAATCAAAAAATAACAGATGAAAAATAACAGTTATGTAAATGTATTTGATTCCCAAGAGAAAGCCATACATCAAGCGCTATGGTTAAATTTTAAATACCGTATTACAAATTCACAATATGGAATTATTACCTGTCCTAATGGGAGGTATAAAGTGGTTGATGCAAACCTATCAGAAGTTATGAAAAACTTTTTTTTAGATAATGTACCAACAGATTATTCCGAGATGTCATTTGATGATATTCGTCATTTACGTATGGATATAAATCCTTTGCCTCATCTTGAAGAGTTATTTGGCATCTTCTCTATCGTTAATGGTGAGATATTACGCTTTATGCTACACACAAAAATCCCTCTTGAGAAGCTTATTCGTTTTGAACTAGCTTCTCGAGGACATGATGAAAATCATAATTGGTGTGGTTATGAAAAAGCAGCCGAAATATGGTTACAATAATTTAATACCTTAAAAACTCATGACAAATGTTATGAGTTTTTTTATCATGTAGATATGACACTCTACGAATTTAATATGTTAGATACATTTGATAAAAGCTCCAAACAGTATAAGATCGCGGTATTTTCATAGATTCTTTTGTAAAACCAAACATAAGATATACCACCTAATACTATTATTTTGGTTAATAAAATAACATTCGCTTTACGATATTTGATTATCTCATTAAACATACGTAAATTGTTTATATTTCATACTTTTCCGTATGGAAAGAAAGTTTGGATATACGCCATAATTAAAGTAATGATAAACGCAATGCGTATATTTGGATGTTAGACACAATATAACGAATGGAAATAGTCGTAATCAAAGAATTTTTTATTTACCTCTTCTCTGTGGTGACTTGCTTAGGGGTCCCGATTCTTATATATCTGACTTACAAAAACAACCAAGAAGAAATTGACTTGATTAAAGAATTTGTAGATACAGATTTGTTAAGTCAAGTAAACGAATATAAGAATGAAAAAACAGGTGTTAATAAATCTCTTAAAGAGTATTTTGAATCCTTACATTACGAAGTTGTAGGCCAAAACTTAGAACAAGCAGAAGTCCGATTACAACAATTACAAAATTTGCAAATAACAATTAATAAATATCGAACGAATGCAGATAAAACAATTATTAAAATATCAGATAATTATAGTTCTGAAAATGAAAATATTTTGCACTTAATGTCCGCAATTAAATTTCGAGATACACTTAACACCATTAGTGAAAAGATTAATGATTTAATTGTAATTGAAACTCAGCAAAAAAAGAATTTATCATGAATTTTAGTCAAGATTTTGCACTCTTCGTGACGTCAATTTCGGCAATTGGAATTTCTTATCTCATTACTTTAGTATGGAAATTCCACAAATCTAGAGTTGATAAGCTTAAACTAATGACATTTAAAAATGTTGATGGTGAATTAGAGTCCTTTGAAAGATTGGTTGAGAAAATGAATTCCCAAATTAAGTTAAAGATTAAAGAACTAGAAGAGAAAAAAGCATCAAAAGAAAATTCAGAATTAATTGAGAAGAAAGTAAAATTGCTAAATGAAATAATTGAATCTGGCACACATCTATTTTATGTTTCTGGAACTAAGAATAAATCATTTATCAATAAATTACAAAGAGATATTAAAAATCTGGCAGGAAAAGAAACAAGCAGTATTAAATCGCAATTTGAAAAACTTGTCAGAGAAATTAAAAATAAAGATACTGTGTCTAACAACGTATATAAAAAATAGCGGTTTAGTCGCTTAAACGAAACAAAATGAACAAAATAAAGGTCAGTTATAAACCGAAAAGTTAATGTGCGAAAATCCGCTACTTTTCATATACAAGACCGTTAGCCATAATTAAGACCAAAATGAAACATATACTTTTAAATCGAGCATTTACTTACAAAAAAAGAAAGGATATAAAACCTCCTAACAAGTACAAATACAACTTTTTATTAGGTGCTTGGATTAACAAAGTAGATAACAGTTTGTTAATTTTAGCGAATGATTTCAAAGCTCAGGCAACAAAGAAATTAGATATAGAAACAGGTGAGGATAATAAAGGACAATAGATTATGAAACACATTTTACTCCAAAAAGCGTTAAGGTATAAAAAAAGAAAAAAAATAGAAGCTCCAAAAAATTTCATGTTTGACAGTTTATTAGGAGCTTGGATTAATAAAATTGACCAAAGTCTATTGATAAAATCTGAAAATTTCCCAGCACTTGGAACAAAAAAAGAGGATATAGAAACAGGAGAAGACCAAAAAGGTGAATAAAATGATATATCCTAAAGTTCTTCTTATTTCAAATCGTTATGATTTTTCAACAGATTTTGTTGCTGTTGAGTTAGATAAACAAAATATCGAGTATATCAGAATTAATCGAGATGAATTAAAAGATTATTCAATAGAATTCAATCCTATTATCCCTGAAACTGTTGGTAAATACAAAAATTATTCATTTACAATATCTGTAAAGTATTTAAAGGCTATATATTATCGCGCTCCTACTTTTTTAAGAGACATATTTCAAGAGGGACTGACGGAAGATGAACAATTAATTAGAACTCAATGGACTGCATTTGTACGTTCTTTATGTGTCTTTGAATCCGTAAAATGGTTTAACAATCCGGCTGATATTTATAAAGCCGAAATAAAACCATACCAGTTGTACCTTGCGAATAAATTAGGAATAAAAGTTCCTAAAAGTATCATTTCAAATAAATCTTTAAATATCGGTTACGAATATCAAGCAATTAAATCAATAGATACTGCCATTGTCAGCAAAGGGAATGAAGAAGGGTTTGTCTACACCGAAATTTACAAACAAAATGAAATTGAAGAAATTAAATATTCATCTCCTTTCTTTAACCAACAAGGTTTAGTGCCTAAAATTGATATAAGAGTAACTGTAGTAGAAGAAAATGTTGTTGCAATAAAAATATCTAGTGATAACAGAATAGATGAGGATTGGAGACGATATAAAAATGAATTAAAATATACAGTTTTTGAATTACCAAAAAACATTAAAAAATTCTGTATAGAATATACAAAAAAACTCAATTTAAATTTTGGAGCAATAGATTTAATACTTCATAATGATGAGTATTATTTCATTGAAATAAATCCAACAGGAGAATGGTCTTGGCTTCAACAAAACACTGGATTTAAATTTGATTCTTTAATTGTTAACTCCTTAAAAAATGAGTGATTTTTTATCTTTTTTACAACAACAGATTTTTCCTGGGTTTTATGCTTCTTATGTAAATAAAATCATCTCTAAGAATTACAAATCTCAAGAAGATTTTGATATAGATATTTCAGCTATCGCAAAAGGTCAAGAAGATGAATATATTAAACAAATAAAAATTGATTTAGAAAATCAACTTGATAGAAAAAAAAGAATTGAGGATAAAGCAAAATCTCTACTATTTATAATTGCTGTTGCTATTACAGCTATTACTTTTTCATTAAATTATCTTAATTCACTTACTATTGATATTTATCAAACTATTTCAATAAGCATTGTCTTTTTAAGCATTATTTATTTAGTAATCGGAGCAATTCGTGCTTTACAATCTTTAAACATTAGACAATTCAATATAATTCAAGCAGAAGTAAGCAAGAAGGATAATAAATTTATTTTAAAGGCAAACAAAAAAGATACTGATTATTTAAAAGATATTATTAGGAGTAAACAACTAAATGACTTAATTAATATTCGATTATCAAATTACACCTACGCATCTTTTAATTTAATTAGAAACGGTATTATATTATTTGTCTTATTTTTTATCACAACAATAAGCTTTTCTTATTTATCAAAAAGAGAAAAAAAGACAGGAGTTCACAAAGTAGAAAGAGAAATTAATGTAAAAATTAATGATTCAGTAAATGTTACTATACCCTATGAATTCGAAATTAAATATGACGTTAAAAATTTAGAGTTAGACACTGAAAAAGAAGAATAACTATGGCTAACAATGTATAAAAATAATAACGGTTTTATGGCTAAATCGAAAGTATATAATTATAACAAAGGTCTGTGTTTAATTGAAAAATTAGTGAGTAAAAACCCGCTACTATTCTTATACTAGACCGTTGTGTGCAAGCTGAAAAAAATCGAAATAAATCAAAACTATGATAACAAAATATTACTCTGGAAATCATTCATTAACACTTGGACAACCATTTGTTCTTATTTCAGCAGATGAGCAGGAAAAAGAATTCTATGCAGAAAAATTCATAGTCTTTGAATCGTATGACGGAATTACACTTATAGCGAATTCCGTTAATTATCCCAAAGTTGATGGACAAAACTTAAATGAATTCATAAAATCGGAACTCGAAATTACTAAAGACGATATTATTCATAAAATAATCTATGCGAAATTTGAAAAGCAACTTGAAAGATTAAATTATGATTTTAAAATAGATTTAATTGAATCTGACTCTGGAATTTTAAGTCTTTTAAGGAATAAGTTTCCTGAAGAATTGAATTCAATAAAAAATAAAACATCTGACCCTGAATTAATAAGATTAATAAAAATGTATCAGTCGTTTCGGATTTTTAGAACAGATTTATAATAAACCATAAAAGCCTGCACACAACAATGTATAACCGCAATTACGGCGGATTCGACTACGTCCGAATCCACTCGGAATTGCTAACGTCAGTTCTAAACCGAAAATTAACGCATATTAACCCGTAACTGACGGTTATACGAGACCGTTGTGGTGCATTTAAAAACATTCGCGAAAACACTGAGATTCACAACAAAATTATAAAACCTATAAGAAAAAAACGGACTGAATTAACTAATGAACAACAGAACACTTGAACAACAGCGGATTGAATTTATCAATCAAAAATTTCTTGCTACACCATTAGCTGGACTGATTATTTGGACTATAATTGGATTAATCGGAATCTTTTTCTCGGACTTTGTAGCAGTTTGGTCAATTTTTATTGGAACTGGAAGTATTGTATATCTAGGTCTATTCCTCTCAAAATTTACAGGTGAAAATTTCCTAGATAAAAGTAAACCGAAAAACGAATTCGATACTCTTTTTCTTTTTACTGCTGGACAAGCGATTCTCGTATATTCAATTGCAATACCATTTTTCTTAGTTGACTATTCTTCTCTTCCAATGACTGTGGGAATTCTGACTGGATTAATGTGGCTACCATTTTCTTGGATTATAAAACATTGGGTTGGAATTTTTCATACATCGATTAGAATAATTACAGTTCTAACTCTTTGGTATCTCTTACCCGAATATAGATTTATAGCTATTCCGTTTGCAATCGTTTTGATTTATATTATTACTTTAATCATCTTAAAAAACAGAAACAAAACTGAATAAAAACGACACCACAACAATGGCTATAAGTAATTGCTTGTTCTCGCCTACTTTGGAAATTCCTGCGGAATTTACAACTTGGTGTGTACTTGCAAAGTTCAGTGCTAACTCACGCAACTACTCATAGCCGAGACCGTTGTGGTGAATTAAATGAATCGATAAAAGAATGAGGTCTAAAGATAAAATAGATTTAATCATTTGTAAGACTGACTTTAAGCAAACAAAGAGTGTATTTGATGATGGATTTTATGATAATTCATTTGCTCAAAGTAAAAAAGCTATAGGTGAGCTTAGATTTCCATCTGTAGATAATGGGAGATATGAAAGTGAACACCCCATAATGAACTCTTATGGAGAAACTATCGGATCTCTTTCAGGTGCAAGATACTCACTAGGTTATACTTACAGTTGTGTTTATGTTGAAGGTTGTTTTTGGATAGCTCATGAGAGATTTAACAGGGGAGGGTGTTATGTGTCTTTAATTGAAGATGCTGGAAAATTCTTTTTTTCTAAAAAGAGAAATTTTAAAGTTATAGAAAGCTTCTCATTAGATGGAGATTGGGCAGAATTTTCTAAGGCTTTCAAACTGATTGATAATGGAAAATTCCTCATATACGTAACCAGTATTGGTTTTTGTCTATTCAATACCAAAAATAGAACCATCAAGTCAAAAGTACATTTTACTCGTTTTTTAAGTCCCTCTAGTTTCAATTTCTCAATTTCACCAAACAAGAATTTGTTTGCAGTCATAGCAAGTACAATGAGAGGACAAAAAGATCCAATAGACAATGAATATAAATACGATAATTTCCTTTGGATATATGATCTCAATAACGGAAGTCTTATTGGAGAAATGTTTTCTGAAATCGATAAAAGGATTAAATGGTCTATTCATTTTAATGAAATTGGAGATATTTTAAGAATAAAATCAGATAAATTGGAATATCTTTTGAAATTAAAACCTAAATAAACTCACCACAACATTGGTAACCATTGCACAAGCCTATAATTTCACATAAAATAATTTTCTACAAACCTCTTTTAAGAGGCTTTTGTGCTTTTTAAGACCAAACTAAGTTAAATTTTAGATCCTTTAAAAAGACGCTTATATGCCGTAAAAACAAGAGCTTTTGTTTAATAATAAATTCCAGAATGCTTGCACCACTTTTTACAGTTCTATTTATAAATTTCAAATATTTTTTCAAGTTACATGTTATAGCAGACAAGTGTTTAACCTTATTCACCTATGCTATGCCTCTGATAAATCAGCTGAAATATGGTTACAATAATTTAATACCTTAAAAACTCAAAACAAATATTATGATTTTTTTATCTTGCAGACATGACACTCTACGAATTTAATATGTTAGATACGATAGATGAAAAATTCCAAGCAACTCAAGATTATGGTATTTTCATAGATTCTTTTGTAAAACAAGATATAAGGTATACGACCTATGCTATAGATCGTTTTTTTGTAGAAGTCTATTATGATCGAAAAACTAATAGCATTTCAGACATTCAATCATTTAAACATGGAAGTAATTTAGATAAGTATGCAGTAGGAATTAATTTTGAAGACTATTATTAATACTATCTCGTTGGTTTTTCAAGTATTCATTTTCTTGCTCAAGTAATTGAATATATGTTTTTGCATCTTCATATTTGTCTTTCAGCTTTCCGTAATCGTTAAATAATTTTTCTGCTTCTTTTTCGCAAAATTCTATGTTCTTATTTTTATCATATTTATGAGTATCTGAATTGGAATTATTACAACTGAAAAGTAGGAATAAGAAAATATAAAAGGAGTGTTTCATTCGTTGAAAACTAATTATTTTTTGAGAATAAAAAAGCTGATTAAAAATCATTTTTTCAATCAGCTTTTTAATTATAAATTATAGTATAAATATTATTGACGTGTTAAAACCATATCTGTAGGAATAAAAAATGGCCATGGTTCATCTGGAGTATCCTTTAAATATCTATTATGCCATACTAATTGCTCACAACTTGTATTAGATAAACAAGGAACGTACTCTAAATCCAGATCAGCAACAATTCTATAGGCATTAGGATTTGACTCTCTATAATTTAAATCTATTTTATTAGAATCTACTGAATGTATATCTGAACCAGAAATGTCACTAGTGTTATATGATAATTCATTTAAAGTATTATATATAACATTACCATTATTAATAAACTTTATTTTAGCATATATAAGGTCAAAATAGTAACCACCCCTCTGGTAGTGTGTTAATAAGCTAAAGTTAATTGTAAAACTAATTGTAGCATCATTATAGACCCATGTGCCTAAAAATTTATCTAAATCACCATTTACATCCTTATAGTAATAAGTGACATCTTCCTCTCTATCGATGTGTTGTCCTAATATATTAATAGGTACTATTGTTTCTTGTGCTAATACAGCATTAATACCTAAAACTGTTATTAATAAATATATATATGTTTTCATTTTTCTAAAGTTGATTCCAATTTATATTACCGTTATTATCTACTTCATATTGATAGATGCTTATTCCTAATGGTTGCCCATTTATTTCATAGGTTTTTATAAACTTAATAAAAGCCTTTATAACACAAGCATCATCACATTCATTAGCTTCCCAATCTTTTAAAACTTGTTGATAGAAATCATCTATAAACTGATTATAAATATCAATGTCAGTTTCTAAAGCTTCTAGTGCCGCTAATGCTTTTTCTTTATCACTATTGTTATTTATCACTAAAGCAAATACATTAGCTTCATCATTCGTGCCAGGTTTTAAAGCCACTAATAAAGACGTAACATCATCTACTAATTCTGGATTGTTTTCATCAATATAGTTTAAATTCTCCAAAAATTCTATAATATCTCCATCTGAATAAATAGGACTATTAGGAAGTGGCTCATCACTTGGAGTGCCATCGTTTAGATATTTATATGCCTTAGTTTGATGCATGTGTACCGAGATATTTTCTTTTGGCTCATATGCAGGAAGATATATAGTCTTAGACCCTTGTCTTTGTGATGGTTGTCTTGGAGTTGAATAGTTATTATCTGAAAGCGTTTTAAATCTTGCTCCATCTTCTAAAAATTCACCGCTGACATCACTATTAACGTTATTCGCTAGTTCACCTACTTTATTTGAAATAGTTTCATTTTGAATTAACTGTCTTAAAAATTTCTTTCTTTTTTTAATACCTGCATCAAATATAACAGAAGTAACTACCACTTCATTCTCGCCAATTGGATCAGAAGAGTTTTGATTTCCTCCCCCACCATGGGTGCCAGAACCAGTATCGGTGCCTGTATTTGTATTATCTCCGCCAGGTGGATTACCGCCTCCTGGTGGTCCCCCACCTCCTCCAGAAGTATTACCATCATCTACTATATAGTCAGTACACGTTTCAGTGGATGTTTGCGTAGTCGATTGAAGGTCACAATTAGTCATGGTCGCTACATCATCGCATAACCAATAATTTGTTATTGTTATAACCGTAACACATACTGTAAGAGTAGTTGTTTTGTTAGCTGATGTATCTTCAGTTAGTATTTTAATTTCCCTTGCTCCGCTGAATTCCTCATCTCCCTCCTCGTAATTTTCATCTGGGATATACTTTATTATATATGACTTAGTTTGATTAGTAGAATCAGTTTCAATAATTAAATTCTCAAAAAAAGAATCATCATCATCATTTTCTCTAGAGATTAAAAAAGTATGACTAATCATACCATCCATCTCTACTTGTTTAATAGTTGTAGAATCTATTGAAAATTCTTCCCCTACATAATTAAAAGATTTACTTACTTCATTTCTCTTTTTATCAAGGTACTTTAATTCCCTCATTGTAGGTATAAATTTACTTTCAGCAGAAAACTCTTTAAAACTTTTTGTTATTAATTTAGCTTGGGTTTGTTTTGTTTCGTCTGATGCCTGAATCTCTAAAATATCATCATCTTTCTGGCAATGAGTTAGGAGCAGTGGAATACCTAATAACAGTATTCCTAATCGCACATAGTGCTTGAATTGTTTTCTTACCATATTGGTTATAGGGATTTAAAAATTAATAGTAATAGCTATTGGTTAAATACATAACAACATTAATTTGGTTTTATTGTTATGCAGATACAAAGCTATTGTTTTTTGTTATTGATTCCTAGTACTAAGAGAAGTTAACTTCAACATAATCAGTATTTACTTTTTTATTTTTATTACAGAATATTCTTATACATTTTATTAAGCAGCGAATATGGGAATACTATTATAAGAGAAAAAGAGGGATTCCGTAAAACCCTCTTTTCAATGAGTAAACAAGTCATTATTTACCTTTTTTAGACTATCTAGTTTTTATTACACGTTTATATCTTGTAGATTTAAATAAGATAATCCTACTTTTTCTTTATCCTCCAACCATCATCAAATTTTATAAGAGTCACTTCTTCCTCCCATTCTGCACCTGCACATTCAACTTTTTTATTCCTCCCATATTGATTTCTAAGATCGTGTAATCTGTGATATGGAGTTTTAGTATTCTTCACTGTATAACGTACAATAGCTTCTTTCTCTGTTTGAGAAATGGCAATAACTTCTGATAAGTCAATGCGAGTTATGGGAAAGCCTTTACCGTAGGTATTCATTGATCGTTCAGTAGGTTCTATGTAATAGTCCTTATTTGGATTTGATACAAACCCTGTTTCGCTAAGTTTAACGGTTACTAATCCTTGATCTTCTAAATTTCTAAATGCTTTTAATGCTTCCCTATCCTTTGCTTCATATCTCGTATTAGGATAAAAATAGGCGTGGGTTATCATCTTATGAGTACTGCAATGCCTTGGGAATAATTCTTTAATTACAACTGACGCTTCTTCATTACTTAGCTTGCTAGAGCAGCTAGTGCTTAATAAAATTAATACATTAAGTAAAAGTAATTTTTTCATAACTTCTATTCTTTAACTATTATGACATATATTATTGCCCTACACGTTTACGTTTAGCCTTAATCTGCTTTGAGATTTGCTCCATTTCTCGTGGATCTATCTGGCGTGATAGACTTTCCATAGTTTCGGCATAATATGATTCCAATACCTTAGCAATAGGGTTATAAATTCCAACGTCTTGCAATATTACTGCGTCTGTTAACCTACCTCTTGAACCATCAAAATGCCCAAAACTACTTACAGCAACAGGTTTACGTTCTAAATCGACTGTCTTCTTCCAAAACTTCTCGCCATCAATAGGGTCTGTTGCGGTAATGATGATACGCCCTTTGTGATAAAAAGTACCCGCAAGCTTATAACAGGTCTTACACGCTAATTGTGTTCCAAAACTTGGGTCTACTCGTTTAAAGGTTCCTTGTTCAGTTAACATTTCCACTTCTATTTCAAGGGCAAAGTCAGAATTTAATTTATCTCCATATACCATTTCATCCCTCGTCTTATATGGTCCTTTTATTTTAAAACCATTGGCATTCAAGGTTTCTTCCAAGTCGTCTGCCATATTCCCAACAAAGCTTGAGTAGGGTTCAACAAGATTGTTATCCTCGCCATCAGAGTATACAGGGTCAATGATAGCGATAGAAAGACTCTTATCTGAAATTTGTACTCGCTCTTCAGGGGTATATCCGAACTTAGGATTATACTTTGCTGGAGCGACTTGTTTCACACTTCCGCATCCAAAAAAGAAAAGCAGTGAAAGAGTTAAAGTAAATAGGTAATGTTGTTTTTTCATAATTATTGAATTTTGTTACTCTCTGGCTCTGGAGAGTGTTTGTACCGAGCCAATTGGAGGGTAAATATAAATAAAAAAATTAAAAGCGGACAATATAGTCCGCTTGTTTTTAAATCAAAACTTATAGTTTGCCTAACTATTACGCAAACTTAGCATGACAGTATCAGAAAAAGAATATTTACAAAAGTTAGGTAATCGTATTGTAGAGATTCGAGAAAAAAAGAATCTTAAACAATATGAACTTTCTGACTTACTAGATATTGATGTACGCGTGTTAAGAAGAATAGAAAAAGGTAAAACTAATGTTCAAATATTATTCCTTTTAAAAATAACTAAGGTCTTAGATATTGAACTGAATAGTCTTATTAAACCTTAATATTCTTTATAGATTTTTTTGTACTAAAATCTAAATCTTATATTTAACATCTTCCCAACAAGATATTAAGGATAACCGTAAAAACCAACAAAATATCAGAAACACACATACCCATATAAAATTTATTTGTATTGTGTTTTTGATTTATAAACCCATCAATCATACATTTCTTTTGGTTACTTTACATAGATTATCCATATTCAAAGCTTGAAACAATTTACATATTTTTTAAAAAACACTAAAATTTAGTATTTGAATTTTCTTATTAATTTTTAAAATATTATATTTACTTACCTAAGAATAAGCCTCTTAATTAAGTCCCTAACTTAATTATTGTTGCTATACAATCAATAAGTAAACCTATTACTAAATAAATTATTTAGAATAGACAGCCAACCTAACCTCTATTATGAAGATTGCCCTTATAACAGGACCAAAAAAATCAGGAAAAACTACAACCATTTCACTTCTTTATAGCAAGTTATTCGATAGGGCAAGTGAGCATATTTTATTGAATGGTAACAGTCTTTATATTCCGCTATCAAACTTAGATGAAATTATCAAAAAAAAAGATAATGGAGATTTTCAAGAATTTAAAGCAGAATTTATGCTCAATTCAAAAAAAATTGCATTTATCAGTAAGGTAAATAATGATTTTAAAACCATAATTAATGTACTCAAAGCTCGCAATGTGAAAATTTTATTTTGTTGTATTGAGAGCAACAATATAGAGAAGTTGGCAATGTTGTTACCAGGAAAAAGTAAAATCAACGAATATAAAGTTTCATACATACAAGATGAAAAAGACAAATATATTTGCAAGCAAGGTATTATAAAACAAATGATAGAGGATTATAACTTATGAGACAATTAATGTGTTTAAAACATATATTTTTCTTCTAATTTTCTTTGTAATTTTTGCCTGTACGTCTTATTTACTTTATAAGAACCGACACCATCTAACTCAATACTTCCTAACTTACTATTAGTGCTGTTAATGTAGTCGATGTTGACAACCAAATTTCTTTGAATCATACAAAAAAGATTACTATTTAAAAGTAGCTGTTTAAGACTAGAATCAAAACTATATCTTTTGTCGCCATTAACTAACACAAACACAACACAGTTCTTGTGTTTTTTAGATTTAGTCACATATACAACTTCGGAATACAAGGTTTTATATTTTTTTAATCGCCCTGTTAATATGTCTCCATTATCATCTAAAATTGACGTTTTTCTATAAGCAGTATATAAAAACTCTCCTATTTTATTTCCCATATTTTGTAGCACTAAATAGTTAATGTTTTTATTATTCTATCGTATTATATTTTCAATAATACGAGCTATGTATTTTAGCATTAACCCAGAACTAAACCATGCTATGTCGTAAGCTATAAAAATAAAATTTCCGTAGCTGGCGTGAAAAATAATAGATGTTACTAATGCCAGTACAGGTGCTAAGGAAAGATATTTAGCTCCAGCTTTCTTTATTTGCGACTGATACTCTATAGTTACCGAATAAGCATCTAAAAAGTAACGTAGTAGTTCGAAATAACTAAAACTAAAGTCTATTAAAAAATAAAAATTTAGTAGGTCAGTAAAATAATATACTAATGTGTCTGTAGCTACAAAAACATTAACTATTATAATTGCTTTAACTGCTATTAACAGTGTCTTGTAAAAATTGTTTTCTCGTTTCATATTTTCTAAATTTTAAATGAAAACAGAAAAAAGAAGTCAGTGCGACTACATTAATTTTATACAAAAATGGCATGAAATGTGAAGTATTGGTAGAAAGTATTTTGTATGTCTTGTAAATTATAAGAAAATGTGAAATACTACTACTAGCAAAATTATTTTTGTAATTTTGCGTAAAATTAAAAAAGAGCCTTCCGCCAGAGGTGGAAATTCGGACGGAAAAGCTCATAACTAGTTTTCTTGCATTTTGCATTAAAATTAAATGGTCAGGTGGACTTTCGTCCATCTGGCTTCTTTTTTCATAATGTAAAAATTTATTATTCATTAAGTTGCTGCGCTTGTTACTAGCGACCATAATAGTTCCTAACCTTGAAGAGCTATTTCTGGATTTAGTTTGTATTTTATATCTTTCATTCATTATAAATAATTTTTAATACGTTAACTAATATAATATTATAAGTTTAAAAATAACAATGTAATAGATTAAATGTAATTAATAACGTTTAAAGACATATTTGTTCAGTTAATTTTATAACATCTTCGTTTTAATAATGTTTTTTAAACCAAAATAAATAATTACTTAAATTTATTTGTGTTTTTAAATTATTATTCGTAAATTTATAGACAATGAGAAACTAATAAGTTGTTGATTTTAAGTAGCTACTTATACGTATTCTCTTTTTTATTAAATATTAGAAGCCTCTTATTTTATGAAATCACATAAAATAGTAATATGTTAAAAAATTCTCCCAACCATTACTCAATAGCTAATGACATATACTGGCGTTATCACTAAAATACTATACAAGAAATGGCAGAAGTAACAATCTTTGATCAAGAAGTTAAAGCTCTAAAAAATCAAATTGCTGAAAAATTAGATAATACAATATCTGAAATTACATGGAATAGCAATCTTAAAACATACGAAGCCATAGTTAAGGCTATACAGAAGGAAAACGAGAAAAATAATAAAAAGGAAGAAGATAAAAAGGAGAAAGATAAAATACCAGCTTCCTTTTTAAGGAATTTCTTTTTTTATCATAATAAGGAAACAAAGGTCAGAGTTACAAGTATAAATAAATTATATAACTTTCTTTATGGGAAAGATAGAGATGAATATTTGGGAGAAAGAAAAATTGCGTATGGGAATAAAAATGAAGTTACAATAAACAAGATTGAAAAAACACCCCATGTAGATTCATATTCACTACTAGATCTTACGTTTGAAAGCGCTATCCAAAAACTTACTAATAGAGAAAATAAAAGTACAATATTTATAAATGAAAGCTTTCTCAAAGATGTTAATGGAGCTAGAATTTTGATTGAACTTTTTTGTAATCATTTCATATCATTAATAGTTGATTATGATGTTGTTTTTGAATTTGATCAGGAATTGTTCGATAATGAAAAAGGTAATAATATTTCAACCTTTGAAGGAAGTGTCCATTATTTAAAATTTTGGTCAGAGAAGAAAGAACTCCTAGCAACATTACTTGATAAAAAATTAGTCAAAAAAATCACAGGTAGAGTATATTTAACAATACTAGAAAGCCTTGTAAGTTATAAACTCAATGACAATATTCAATCTCAAGACTTTCAATCCAAATTAAAAATAGATAGATTCTTGCCACTTTTACAGAAATTAGGAAATTACAAACCTAAGCCTTTAAAATATATATATGAAAAGTCAAAAAAAGATAACTATGACATAAATCAAAGTAATTTTTACTGTGTCATTGGCTATGAAAGCTATTTTAGAAGTGATGAAAAATATGAAATGCTTAAATATTTTAGCAGATTTGGTCATGCTACCAAAGAGGCAAATGTCATTAGAGTTTTTACTGTTCCCGCTAGACGAATACAAGGAAAAGGATGGTCTTCAGAACTTAAATCGTCTGAAAATGAACTTTTATATCAATATGCCTATGCTAATATAATTTCTAATACAGCGACATATTTTTTAATGTATGATGAAGAAAAGGAAAAAGATAATAGAGATATTCTTTTTCATCAAGATTATGTGATAAAAAGTAGAAAACAAGATAACAAATCAGTAGATGAATTATTTTCTTCTCTTCAAAAATTTGACAGCAAGAAATTGACTAATGAATTTGAAGGTCAAAAGTTATATTTTGCTTATCCCGAAGATAGTTCTGGTCAAAATAAATGTTTAGTAGTACCAAAAAAATCATATGGCATTAGAATGCTTAAAGATTTTATCAATAGAGTTTCTGTAAGTAATAATGATCCCCATAAATATTTATTACATGCAACTATGGATAACTTAAACGAACTACAAGCTAGATTAAATTTAAGAGTTCTTAGAGAGAATAAATTAAATAAACTAAATGACGAAGTCCAAAGTTATTGGGATAGAGAAAAAATATTAATTAATAATGAATGAGTTTAAGAGTTCTTGCTGTTTCTGCTCCTCACTGGGTATCAGATGTCAATTCTACTGACCTGACTTATTCATTTAATAGTGAGACCCCTTTTAGTTTACAAAATGCACTGCGAGATGCCGTTGATAAGGCAATCACAGGATTTAGTAAGGCGTGGAGTAAATCAAACTTCCGCAACTTTAAATCTCGTAATGAATCCGTTATACTTCTGCAATTTTGGAAACAAGATAAAGCATACTTTGAAAAAATGTTTGAAAAAATCAACCCAAATATTTTATTCATTGGAGCTATGTCTCTGTCTTTTAGAGGAGCTTTGGAGGTTGCGAAATACGCAAAGAAAAAAAAGGGAAAGGATATATTCATTGTATTAGGAGGAAAACATATAAATGAAACTTTTTTTAAAAGCAGAGATAAGAAAAGATTCTTAAATCATATTGGATCTCCCTTAAAATTAATGCACGAAAAAACTATTCCTCATGTCTTTGATTTAGTGATAAGTGGCGATGGAGAAAAAATAATAACTACAGTCGGAGATATAATCGGAGACTTGTTAGATAGAGGATCTTCCTTTGAAAATTTCAGTAGAAATTCTAATATAACAAAACTTGAAGAAGCTTCTGGTAATTGGATTGCAGGACAGTTGATTCAAAATGAAATTAAATATTACTCTAGCAAATTAGGAAATGATATTGATTATAGTTCTTTAGCATATCCAATTGAACAATTTGAATTAAAAAAAGGATTTCAAATATTTAATACAGATTATACAGTTCACCTATACAGTGATGGTTCTAGAGGGTGCGGATATGATTGCTTTTTTTGTTCTGAAAAATCCTCAATTAATGGAAAATTAAGAATTAAAGATGAAACGTCAGTTAATAGATTATTTCAACAATTTTCTATAATAAGAAAATTAAAAGAAGAAAAATATAAAAATCAGAGCATTTCAGCATTTATAGAGGATTCTATCTTTTTAACAGGAAGCCCTGGTTTTTTAAAATCTTTTTCTGAAAGATGTATTGAAAATAATACTAGAATAAAATTTGGTGCGCAATTTACTTTAGACACCTTTCTTTCTCTTGATAATGATATCAAAGAGAAACTAATAGATACTGGATTGGATTATGTCGCTTTTGGTATTGAAACTATTAATGACGATCTAGCAAAAAACTTTAGTAAGAATACTGATAAAAAAACAGAGTGGCTAGATAAAACTGAACAAACAGTAAGAGAATGTAGTAAACTAGGATTAAAATGTGGAATGTTTTTAATTTGGGGACTAGGAGAAAGTCAAAACGATAGGATAAAACAACTTAATCAAATCTTAAAATGGATATATATTTATAATATTCCTATAGACGTTGGATTAAATATAGCTACACAACATCCATTACAAATAGTTGATGATACACACTTGAATAAATTTGGTTACAAAAAATATAATTATTTGAATTGGGGTACAGATGAAGATGATGAATATCTCCCATATTTTATTGAGCTATTTGGAGAAGCTAGCACCCGATACGCTATATATAGAGACAAACTCCCCACTATTGAAGATTTAATAGATTTACGAACTCTTTACGTACAAATCAAAGAAAAAACATACAGCATGGTATGACAGTAAAAAACAACGCATTCTTAGCACACGAAGAAATTCATTTTAATAAAATAAATGAGTTAAAAAACAATAAAAGTTTAAGAGAGCTTTTATCTAATTTTTTAGGATTGTCTAGTAATATATCTTTTAGAAATAATACTACGACTACTTTTATAGATGTCATTCAAGTATTAAAAGAAGACAATGATTACTCATTAATTTATTCTGATTTAGAACACCCTTGTATTCAAAACGCTATTGAATGTTTTTTTCCAAAAAATAGGATTATTTTTCTTAAGCTATACGACTTACTTTTAAACGGACAAATAAGAGAAATAGAAAAAAGAATATCAGAAAATCTATCGAAAAAATCTATATACTTGATTTCTCATGTTTTATGGAATACGGGTATAAAAATTAATGTGGAAAGCATTGCAACAACAATAAAACAACATAATTCCGAAAATATTTTAATTGTTGATGGTGCTCAAGCCGTTGGAAATATTGAAAGGTTATTTAATACAAATTTTTCAGAAAGTAATATAGATTTATATATAGGATGCACTCACAAGTGGCTTGAGACGAAAAACTTATTAGGGTTCGTTGCTGTTGGTGACTATATGATTAAATCCAAATATGAAATAGTGAAAAAAGTGTTTATGAAAGATATTTTTTCATTGTATGCGGGAAAATTAGATTTCTCTAATCTTGAATTAGGAATGTCTACATACGATATTAATCTACTCTCTCAAGTAACTAAAGATTTAAATCATAATATTCAATCTTTTAGATATCCTGATAGATTTTTTATACGATATTTAAGTCTAACTGTTTTTTCTATTCCCTATTTTGAAAATGAAGCCGTTGGTACTCGATTTTTTTCTTACTATGGAAGTAGAAAAGAATTAGAAAAAGCATTAGATGAATTCAAATTGGACTACCGATTCATAATTGAAGATAAAAATTTACCAAATAATTATTGTTGGATGCGCTTAGGTAAGTAAAAAGATATTTTCTTCCTAGTTACCATTATTTTTTGTAGAAAGAATTCCTGATAAATTAATAGATTTAGAAACATTAACACTAATAATTGGTGTCTGACCAGAAGCAAAATATTTTCTTACTTCCCCACTTAACTTTATACCAAACTTTCTTTCCATGAGATAAAATTGCGCAACACCAAACATCTTAACGGTATCGGAAGTCCCTCCATTAAAAAGCCTTTCTTTATTCCCCGGATTACCAAAACCTAAAACTGGGCTCATAAAGACTTCAATGTAATTATTTTGAAATAAAATTGGCATAGTTAGCCCATAGTAACTATCATAAAATTTACGAGAAGTTTTTCTTCCTCTGGTTAAATCTTGGATTAAATTTTCATCGTTTAATAACTCTGCGGTTGGAATACTTGTAGTACCTAAAGAAAAAAGATCTTCATTATTAAATTCTGTAGTCTCTGTTCTTTCTATTACCTCAATATGAAAACCTAACAATAAACGAAATTTAAAATCAGGTCTGTTTGTTTCTTTCATGGTTCTTAATCCTTGAAAATATAACCCTAAATTTGATATGTTAGTTTGAGGTGTGGTAATAACTCTTTTCGTATCATAAACTAGAACTTCGTTGTTAGTATCATCGGCAACTATTTCTTTGATGGTTTCCTCTTCAATATTGTTAAGTTCAGAACTTACACTACTGTTTTTATATATACCCGCTCTCATTCCAAGTTTTCCTTTAGTTTTTGAATCTGATAAATCAGGAATAAACACATCTATTTCAGAATAAAAACTATTAGTTTCAATTTCTTTTCCAAAATCAAAATTAGTTCCTAGATAAAAGTTATAGCGATTACCTGTGAAAGTCGAGGAGGGTATCTTTCTTTTTATAAATATTCTTTTTGTATTTAAATTTTCATTGACTTTTAAATGCCGTGAACCTATTTTTTTTTCAAAACCAGAATCCAATTTAAAATGAATACTTAACTCTTCTTTTTTAATTAATTCTTGCTTAAGTTTTATGATTTTTTTTCTAATCTCATTTTTACTTAAAGTATCACTTTTTTTATGCTCGATAAGGATTTTGTTTTCAAAATTATTTCCATTAAAATTAAAATCAACTGAAGTATTAAAATCATTAAACAATTCTGACAAGCCAATAATACTCGCTATACATTTTATACTGTCTTCTTTTTTAACGGGAAACGAAGACGATATAATAGTAAATGGTATTTCTATTGGTTTATCAGAACCCATATCGATATCTATTTTACCCTCATTACTTTCAAATGATAAATTAATTGGTTCTCGAATAAAAACAGTTTGCATCTTTTCGTCT
The DNA here is from genome assembly GCF_053601635.1 of Pontimicrobium sp. MEBiC01747. Taxonomy (NCBI): domain Bacteria; kingdom Pseudomonadati; phylum Bacteroidota; class Flavobacteriia; order Flavobacteriales; family Flavobacteriaceae; genus Pontimicrobium; species Pontimicrobium sp. MEBiC01747. Next base: position 12,364 of record NZ_JBSHNS010000128.1, on the reverse strand, counting down.
AGCTCTAGAGCTTCTATATTATCAACTATTTCTATTCTTAGCCTAATAATATAGTCACTAGAATTATTTTTTTGTAAGTTGATAGGTAAACTTATAATATTAGACTCACTTTCATTGATTGAGATACGAGCTAAATATCCATTTGTCGAAGAGATCCCATAAAGTGCATCTACATATGAATCGCTATCATTGAAAACCCTTATATAGCAATATTCTAAGGCTGTAGGCTGATTAATTGTCACATCAATTTCAATATCTAATGTCTTTGAATCTATCTCTAATTCCTGCTTATAGTTACTAAAACCCAATGAGTTTTGAGCAGTCAAAGTATGAGAAATAAAAAATATAATTACTAGAAATATATTCTTAATCATAATGGTTGTTTTTAATTGGTTAATAGTGATTATTTAGGTAGTAAAAGTTACAAAACTTAAAACCCAAAAAAAATACGTAGATATACGTATTTTTTTAATCTGAATTTCCTTATTACTCAATTACATCATAAAGATATGTCTCTATTTTTTCCATCATTTTCTTAGATACTCGTATTTTTAACTCTATTCTTTTAATCGTATTTCTACTAACGCCTATTCGCTCACCGCAAACGGTAGCATTTATTTCTTCTTCTATGCGATAGATAAGCAATCTATTTGATAAGTCATTACTTCCATTGTTCCAATAATTGAATCCTAGCAATTCATTAATTTTTTTTCGCTTTGGTACATCGGGAATGTGTATATTGTGTTCAAATCGACTATAGTTTGTGGGTAAAAGGTTTAAAAATTTAGCCGTTTTATCGATGTTCCACCCTTTCTTTAGGCGGGTACGTTTAAGGGCAGCACCGAGGCTTGTGTCGCTGTTTTCGGGGTATCCTGGCAATGGTTTTTTAGCAAGTATAACGGTACTCCAAATGGGCAACGCAACCAACAGTCTGCAAATTGTTTTTAATAGCTGCTTTGTGCGCTGTTATATCTGTGCCATAAGCAAAGCCTGAAACAATTATTGGGTTGTAAACAGATAATTCTTCAACTAACTTTTCACAGAATGCTATACCGCTAGTGGTAATTTTACGAGTTCCAACAATGCTTATTATATGTTTTTTATTTAAATTAATATTTCCTGCTTCAAATAATAAAATAGGACTATCTATACAGTGCTTTAACCTTTCTGGGTAATTTTTAGAAGTAAAGTAATGGCATTTTATATTTTCAGATTTAATAAACTTTAATTCATTTTGCGCTTTTTCAAAATAATTTTTACTAAATAAATCTCCAATGGTAACACTTCCTATACCATCAATTTTTAAAAGATTTCCCTTTTTTTCTTTAAAAACGGCTTCTGCAGACCCGCAATGATTTATTAATTTCTTTGCAGTTGTATCTCCAATACCTGGAACATTTTGTAATGCTAAAATGTAAATTAGGTCGTTATCGGTCATTAATTAATTGTGATTAGTTAGCAACTAATTTAAGACTTTATAGTATAAAAACGCATTTAAATTTCCTTATAGTTATTATATAAACCCACTTTTTTTTGCTTCAATAATTAATTGTCTATCACTATTTTCTTTTATGTTAAAAACAGAATATAAAGCGCGTTTTCGCTTTTCGATACCTGCTTTAGATAATGGAATTACATTGGGCAACTCTTTCATTTTAGACCCTATAGATAGTTCGTATAGAATTTTTCGATCTATGTCATCTAACATTATTTTAGATGATACATTTTTTCTTAATATTTCTATTACTGTGTTGCTATAATATGGCGGGTTAGTAATGACTCTATTAATAGCTTCTATTAAATTTTTAGTATCAATATCGTTTTTTATAAGAAATCCTTCTGGATTAATATTTTTTATAATATTATGTATTCTGTAATTATTATTTAAAAAAGTAGAAACTATAATTTTAGTTTCTTTCATAAGATCTCTAATTATAACACCTAAATCTTCTCCAGATACTATTTTTGCATTGTTTGATTGTGTTAACATGATATCTAGAAATGCAATGTCTATTGTTTTATCTTTAGCTTTATAGTCATCAATTGTAGTTTTTGCTATTTCACAGTTTTTAGCTTCTATAATTTCAAAAAACATGTTTTCCTTATTGTTTTCTATTGTTTTAAAAGCTTGCTTGTATGCCTCTGCTATTAACGGATGATCTTCTATAATTAAAACTGTATGTTTTTTACTCTCTTGCATCATAATCTATTCTTGTTACTTTGTTTTATATGAACAAAGTACTTTTTTAATTAGATCAAATAAAACAATGTATAGTGTAATTTATAAAAATACACTTATAAAAAGCGATATAAAATGTTAAAAAGCAACAAGTTACACTACAGCCTCTCTATTCCAATCTACCTCATCTTTATTAAGAAGGTCTTTTATTTAAAATGTTAGAGTTATTTATTGTTTAAAAAGTTTAAAAAAATAAAAGTTTTATAAATCTGATTTAGAGCTTAAAAGATTATATTTTTTTACCCTGTTAATAACTAATACATCATAAATAGTATTCTGTTTTAATAAATTTCTAAATTTGTTTTATGCAATTAGAGACTTACATTAGTGATTTATTATACCGTTATGAATGTGTTATAGTGCCCAATTTTGGTGCTTTCTTATCACAGCATGTTTCGGCTACAGTTCATGAATCTACAAATGCTTTTTATCCTCCAAAAAAACGTTTGTCTTTTAACGAGCAAATACAAACTAATGATGGTTTGCTAACTCGCTATATTGCAGATACCGAAAAAATTCCTTTTGAGACTGCTTCTACCAAAATTGCTAAGCAAGTGAATTCTTTAAAGTTATATTTAAACGAAGGAAAAACTTTAAAGCTTGAAAATATTGGAGAATTAAATTTAAATAGCGAAGGTAAGATTCAGTTTTATCCTTCTTATCATTTAAATTACTTAACTGAAGCCTTTGGGTTATCTCAATTTGTTTCACCTCCCGTTATGCGTGAAACATATAAAGCTGAAGTAGAAGTTATTGAAGAAGAAACTCCTTTAATTATCACTCCTGAAAAACGTAAGTCTAAATCTTACTTTAAATATGCAGCTGTAGCTGTAATTGCTTTAACTCTAGGTGGGCTAGTTTTCTCTAATCACTACATAAATAGTATTGAAACTCATAATGAGTTAGCACAAGAAGAAGCTAATGAGCAATTAGAAACTAAAATTCAGGAAGCTACTTTTGCAATTAGCACCCCTTTACCAGCTGCTACTTTAAATGTAAATAAACAATCTGGAAATTACCATATTGTAGCTGGAGCCTTTAGGGTTGAAGAAAACTGCGATAAAAAAGTGGCACAGCTTATTGAGCAAGGTTTTAAAGCTAGAAAAATTGGTATGAATAAATATGGTTTACACCAAGTTGCCTATTCTAGCCACTCTGATAGAATTGAGGCTTTAAATGCTTTAAATGCTATTAGAAATTCGAGTAATCGCGATGCATGGTTACTAGTTAAGCAATTAAACTAATTTACCTTAATATTTCTAAAAATATATAATGTCGAAAATTTTATTCGGCTTACCTTTGCATTTCATTTACTTAAATATCTTTTTTCGCATCACTGCGAAACTTAAATTATATTGTTATGGAAACAAAAACTGCTAAAGATTCAAGAACTATTATGACGGATATGGTTTTACCTGGTGAAACTAACCCTATTAATAACTTATTTGGTGGTGAGTTATTAGCAAGAATGGACCGTGCTGCTGGCATTAGTGCCCGTCGTCATTCTAGAAGAATTGTAGTTACTGCATCTGTTAATCATGTTGCTTTTAATAGAGCTATTCCTTTAGGTAGCGTTGTAACTGTCGACGCAAAGGTTTCTAGAGCGTTTAAATCGTCTATGGAAGTTTATATAGATGTTTGGATAGAAGATAGAGAATCTGGCATTAGAGCTAAAGCAAATGAGGCTATATATACTTTTGTTGCTGTTGATGAAACTGGAAGACCAGTTCGTGTTCCAGAATTAAAACCAGAAACAGATATTGAAATAGAGCGTTTTAATGGAGCTTTAAGGCGTAAACAATTAAGTTTAGTTCTTGCTGGGAAAATGAAACCAAATGATGCTACCGAATTAAAGGCTTTATTTGAATAGTTTTAACTTTTATATTGTTTTACAACAAAATAGCACTTTAATTTTCTAGTCTTTAGAGTTTTAGAGTTGCTATATTTATTCTATTTCTACTGTTTTGCTTTAAATTTATCTTCTTACTCAACTTAGGGTAGCTATTAAACTAGTAAAATTGTTTAGATAAAAAATGCAGAGGCTATAAAATTGTTAGTGTATAACTGTATTACATTTTATAAATCCAACTCGCTGGGTTTTGAGTTTTAGTTTCTTTATATATACTAAACCTTAGCAAGCTTTCTCCAGTTCTTGGGTGTGTAAATACTTCACCTATATTTTGCTTTGTACTTACTTTATCTCCAGGTTTAACATAAAGCTTTCCTAAATTTTTATACGCAGTAATATAATTACCGTGTTTTATTAAAACTGTAGGGTTGCTCCTTTTTGGCTTTATAATTCTTAAGACTTCTCCTTTAAATACGGCACGAACTTTTGCTCCTTTGCTTGTAGAAATTCTCACTCCTGTGCTATTAATAGTAAGCGATCTATCTATAGGTGATGGTTGTTTCCCATAACGTACTTTTACTACGCCTTGTTCTACTGGCCAAGGCAACTTACCTTTACTTCCTAAAAAGTCTTTTGCCAATGCTTTATCTTCTGGAGCCATTGCAAATACCGCAGATTTTGTTTTCTTTTTACCTGCTTTTTTATTCGATTTTGCAATAGCGTCCCTAATAATTTTATCTATCTCTCGATCTATTCTATCGGCTTCTTTTTGCTTTGTTCTTATTTGGGCTGTATACTTCTTTAAATCCTTTTTTATAGCACTCATTATGGTATTATGCTGCTTCAATTCTTTTTCTAATTCTTTTTGAGCAACCTTATTTTCGGCTATAAGTTTATTTTTCTCTTCTTTTTGTGCTAATAACTTAATATTTACGTCTTGTAACTCTTTTGTTTTAACTTTTATATTTTCTCCTTGCTGCTTTTGGTAATCTGCATATTGGTTTATATACTGAAGTCTTTTGTATGCTTGTTTAAAGTTATTAGAAGATAATAAAAACATGACACGGCTTTGCTTGTTTTTGTTTTTATATGAGTTTTGAATCATATTAGCATAATTTGCTTTTAAGCCTTTTAACTCATCTCTAAGCGCTGTTATTTGCTTTTGGTTATTATTTATCTGTCGTGTTAATAAATTAGCTTGTTGATTTGTTACTTTAATTAAATCGCGTCTTACTCTAACTTTATAGTTTAAATCTTCTATTAGAGTTATTTCAGATTTCTCCTTAGACTTATTTGAAGAGACTAAATCATTAATTTTTTTAATTTCTCGACGTAACTCCACGCGTCTTGCTTCCAACTCTTTTTGCTTTCCACTTTGTGAGAGGGATATTGTTGTGCTTAATAAAAAGACACTTATAAAAAGGAGTAATTGTATTGATGGTTTTATCATTACTTTAATTCAATTTCATCATAACCTGAAGGTATTCTAAATGGAAACTTTAATTTCTGGTTTAAAGACACTGATTTAAATTCTAAATCTATATTAAGTTCTTCATTTGCTTGTACGGCAACAATATCCAAAATTTTAGGTAATGTTTCTGTTTCTACTTTTTGATATGCAGTATAATCTATTTGTAAATGACGTTTCTCTTCGGATTGCGAAATCTGCTGAGAATCGAGCTTGAAAAAGCTTGGGTTAATTAGAAAAAATATTTCATATAATTCATCTTGTCTTTTAGGGCTTAACACATACGATTTATCATTTACATCTCCTTTATATCCTTTAGGTTCTAAATCTAAAATAGTCTCACCTAATAATAAATTTTGTACTTTTTTAAAATCTAGCTCGGTGCCTAACAACTCACTTATGTAACTAAAATCTCCGTCAAAATAGGTTTTATCCCATGTATTATAAAAAGCAACACGGTTTGGTGTAATTAATGCTTTTACAATCCCTAATTTACTTAGCCAAATGGTTTTATCTTTTTCCATACGCATAGAAACTGTTACTGATTGGCTTTTTTTACCATCATTGGTTTCTATTTTTAAACGTGCTGCTAATGTTTTAAAATTAGACTTTTTACTATTTGTTTCTTTTATTATTTGCTTCGTAGATAAATTAGAATTTAATGTACCATTAGCTATTATTGTTTTAGCAGACTTACAGCCTGTACTAAACATTATTATAATTAAAAAAACGGAAAATTTAATGTTTTTACTATTCATTTAGTTTGAGTGTTCTAATGCTTTTGCTTTATCACTAAACGTTTTTGCTTTCTCTAAATTGTTTAAAGTAGTGTAAGCTTTACTTAATTGTTTATAAAAATCAGCTTCCATTTTATTATTATCTATAATATAGTCTAAGCCTGCATCTAAACTATCTACTGCATCACTTGCTCTATTTAAACGGTTTAATGCTACTCCATTTATAAGATATAAAACTGGCTGAGATGGAAATTTCTCTAATGCTTCATCGCTTTTTTTCTCAGCTTCTTTATATTGCTCTAAATCTATATGTAATAATAAGATGTTTCGTAATAATCCAAAATTATCGACTTCTAATCGTTGTGCTTCTAGATAGTGTTTTAACGCTTTTTCTTTATCTCCTTTTATTAAGTAATATTGTGCTAACTCTACCAATGTTTTTCCGTCTGTTGCAGTATTAGTAACCATAGTAGTAATTTCTACTAAATCTTTTTCGTATTGTTGATTTAATGCAACAAATTTTACAAAGTCTGATAATACTTTTGCTTTAGATTCTGGTTTTATTTGCCTGCTACTTAAAACAATTTTCATGGACTCAATCGCTTTTTCTGCTTCGTTTTTATCTAAATAAAACTTATATAAAGCTAAGTGAACTAATTGCGATTCTGGATTTATTTCTAATAGCTTTTGAGCCGTTTCAAATGCTTTCTTCTCATTGTTGTTTTCACTATACCTGTAAATAAGTTCGAGATAGTTTTTTTCTACATTTGGATTGTCTTCTACTCGTTCTTTTAAATTAGCTATTTGTTCTTTTTTTCGACCTGTTGCATTATAAATTTGGTTTCTAAGTCTATCTCTAATATCTGAAACTCCTAATTCATCGTCTAACTCGTCTAATACTTTTAATGCGTCTTTGTACTTTTTAGTTCTAACATAAATAGAAGCTAAGTCTTCTTTATAATCAGGATGAAATTTTACCAGTTGTTTAACTGTTTTTATAGCTTTATCGTAGTTTTTTTGCTGCACATAGGCTTCATAAAGCTCATCTAAATACCACTCATTATCTGGTTGTTTTTTTACTGCTTTTTTAAGAGCATCTTCTGCTGCACCAAAATTTTTGAGCTTGTTATAGTTTTTACCTAATTCATAATATAAAATAGATTCTGAATCGTCCAACTGCAAACATTTAAGTAATGCTGTTACTGCTTTATCATAGTTTTCAATTCCTTTTTGTTTTAAGGCTTCAAAAAACAATTCTTGATATTCATCTGAAACATTCCCTAAATCATCATCTGGTGTTTTATTGAAGTCTACTTGTGCACCACTTATTTTTGGGAAAATAAATAATCCTAGTAGAATATAAAGTATGTAGATTTTATGTTTCATAATATTTCCTGTTAGCAAACGGGAACTGTATAATCAATAGTTATTCCATAATTGTGTAATCGCCAATACTAATTTTAGTAAATTCTCCATTGTATTTAACGTGGTTACCAATCATAGCTTCGTCTAAATTAGCATTTTTTATAATTGTATTACTTTGTATTAGGCTATTTTTAACGCTTGCGTTTTCTATAACACAATTATTTCCTATGGATACGTTTGGCCCAATAGTAGCATTTTTTAAAATTACACGTTCTCCAATGTAACAGGGCTCTATAATTGTAGCATTTTCTTGCTTTACAGAATTAGCTATTAATTGCTCTTCTCCATCTGCTTCTAAGAAGCCTAACATTCTAGTATTGGTTTCTAAAGTTACATTTTTATTTCCGCAATCCATCCATTCGCTTACTTCTCCTGTTTTAAAAACTTTACCATTAGCCATCATTCCTTTTATACCATCATTAATTTGGTATTCTCCTCCATTAATAATATTATTATCTAAAACGTGTTGTAATTGTTCTTTTAAAACTGCCACATCTTTAAAATAATATATTCCAATTACTGCTAGATCGCTTACAAATTGTTCTGGTTTTTCAACTAGTTCAACAATTTCCTTCTTTTCGTTTAATTTAACGACACCATAGGCTTCAGGTTGCTCTACTTGTTTTACCCAAATTACAGCGTCTGCGTCTGGATCTAAGTTAAAATCTGCTCTAATTAAAGTATCTGCATAAGCAATTACTGCTGGGCCAGACAGAGAATCTTTTGCACACATAATAGCATGCCCAGTTCCTAAAGGTTGGTCTTGCCTATAAATAGAGGCTTTAGCTCCTAAGCCTTTTGCTAATTCTTGTAAACTGGCAACTACATCTTCTCCAAACCAAGCTGGGTCTCCTAAAACAAAAGCAATTTCTTCTATTGGTTCATTTAAAACTTTAGCTATATCTTTTACTAATCGGTGTACAATAGGCTGGCCAGCTACTGGTATTAAAGGTTTTGGTACTGTTAAACTGTGTGGTCTTAATCGAGATCCTCGTCCCGCCATTGGTACTATTATTTTCATATTTATTGCTACTAACGTAGGTGCCTTTTATTGTTAAACTTATTCTTATAAAATTAAAGAACACTATTAAATGTGTTTTTTAATTAAGGTTAATATTGTTTTTCTTAGCTACTGTTTTAAAAATATCCAATTTGCCTTTATCTTCTAAAACATTATACATAATCGATAACATTTTCTCTGCATCTTTTTTATAAGGTGATCCTATTTCAGTGTATAATACATAGGCCTGCATCATGTTATCTACAGCTAATTCATATTCTTTTTTCTCAAAATACATCCTTCCTAATCCGTAAGGTGCTTCTGGGTCTTTTTTATATATTCTTCTATACTTTTTATAATACTTAATTGCATTATCATACTGGCCTTCTGCTGCGTAAGCCACACCAATATTCATAAGTGGCATTTTGCCTTTAGAGTCTAGCTTTAATGATTTTTTATATGCTTCAATTGCTTTTTTATTATTTCCCAGTTACGATACGTTATGCCTAAATTATCCCATGCAAAAGTAAATTTTTTGTCTATTTTTAGCGCCTTCTTGTAATACTCCAATGCTTTTTCGTAGTCTTGGTTTTCTCCTGCGTCTATTCCTAAATCATAATATTTTAAAGCTTCTTCTTTCTGTGATATCGATTTCTTTGAGGTTTCTTTATTATTAGAAAAATATAGACTTTCTAAATCTCCACAGGTTTCCAATAAGTAGGCTTCTATCTCTTTAAAATCTTCACTTTCATTTATTGATATATTAACTTCTAAAGGTTCTACATTAATGGTGTCTGTAGTTTTGTTTGTTGTTGTTTCTGGTAATGTGTCCTTTAATTTCTCTGAAATACCTGCTAACTTATTCGTTAGTTGGTATGACATGTTAGCCGATTTGATACATTCTTTTATAGCTTCGCTTTTCTCTTTATAATCTAGTTTTAAATCCATTTTACCAATACATTCACAGGCATTGTATGCGACTTCTACTATTTTTTCTGAATTATCTTGTGCAAAACAAAAACTACTAAATAAAATAACTGTAATGTATACGGCTTTCTTCATCTCTACTCTTTTTAATTATTTAACTCCTGTGCTTCCAAATCCTCCTGCTCCACGCTCTGTTTCTGTAAGCGTTTCTACTTCTACCCATTCTGCCCGTTCATGTTTTGCTATGACTAATTGCGCTACGCGTTCTCCATTTTCTACTGTAAAAGCTTCTTTAGAAAGGTTTATTAAAATTACACCTACTTCGCCTCTGTAATCTGCATCTATTGTTCCAGGCGCATTAAGCACTGTAATTCCTTTTTTAGCAGCTAGGCCACTTCTTGGTCTTACTTGTGCTTCTATACCAATAGGTAGCTCTAAAAATAAGCCTGTAGGCACTATAACGCGTTCCATTGGTTCTAATATTATGTTTTCGGTAATATTAGCTCTTAAATCCATCCCTGCTGAGGCTATCGTTTCATAATTAGGTAAAGCGTGATTGGATTTATTTATAATTTTTACTTGCATTTGTTTTTATTCTATAAGTTTAGACTACTAATTGCCTTTTTCTATTTTTTAATTAACTGTTTTAATTCGTTTTTCTCGAGGAATAAAGCAACCATCAAAAATAATAAAACTAAACCTGTGTTTATATAATAATTAGCATTAGTCTTTAATGCTGCTATTGAAAATAGGATAGCTAATACTAAATACCCCATTATTTTTTTAAGGTTATAAGGTACAGGATAGTATTTTTGGCCTAAAAGGTAAGATAATAACATCATTATTCCATAGGCTGCTAATGTTGCCCATGCAGCTGCAATAAAGCCTAGTTTTTCAATCATGATTAGGTTGAAAACAATAGTAACTACTGCCCCAACTATAGATAGATACATTCCATATCTTGTTTTATCTGTAAGCTTATACCAAATGGCTAGATTGAAATAAATTCCTAAACATAAGTTTGCCAATAATACTATTGGAACAATATCTATTGCTACCCAATAGGCTTCATCTCTTACAATAAGTAGTTTAAAAAAGTCTAAATATGCAACAACAAATACCAACATAAGACTTCCTACTATTACAAAGTATTTCATAATTGTGGCATAGGTTTCTTGTGCATTTTTTTCTTTTGCATGGTTAAAGAAAAAAGGTTCGGCTCCTAACCTAAATGCTTGAATAAAAATAGTCATAAATACTGCTATTTTGTAGCAACCACTATAAGCGCCATTAACATCTTTTCCTAATAAACTAGGTAAAATCCATTTATCGAAATTCTCGTTTATAACATAAGCTATACCAGCAACCATTATTGGCCAACCATAACTTAATAGTTGTTTAAAAATTGTAGTGCTAAATTGTAGTTTCGTTTTAAAGAAGTATGGTATAAGTAATAGAAAAGTAACAATACTTGCTACTAGATTAGCTATAAATATATATTTCACCAGATCTGATGAGTCATAACTTGAAAAATTAATTTTAAACTTTGGTATTGCCCAAAGGAAAAAGAAATTTAAAACGACTACTACAATAATATTAATAATCTTTATTGCTGCGAATTTTATTGGCCTACCTGTAGCTCTTAAATACGCAAAAGGAGCTACAACTAATGTATCTAAAACCAATAAGCCTATTAACAAATTAAAATAGGTTTGATTAATTCCCATCCAATTTGATATTTGAGTGTTAAATAGTATTACTACAAGTAAAAATAAAAGGGTTGTTGTTATAAGGCTAATAAAAGTTGTGGAAAATACTTTATCTTTTTCTTCTGTTTTGCTAAAAAACCTAAAGAATGCTGTTTCCATTCCATAAGTTAGTAGCACATTAAAAAAGGCTGCATATACATAAAACGTTGTGTTATCTGAATAGCTATTAGTTTCAAGCGTATCTGTATGTAATGGTACTAAAACAAAATTCATAAGACGAGGCAAAACAGTAGCTAAGCCATATATAATTGTGTCTTTAAAGAACTTTTTAAGTACGCTCAATGTAATATAAATTTAGCCTAAAAGTATTGAATTCGTTAGACCTAAAAAAGTATTCCCTCTTGTTTTAGTTAACTGGTGGGCTAGAAGGGTAATATTCGCCTTCTTTTTCTTTTAAATTACCTATTTTAACATATTTTGTTTCACCTTCTTCTATATAGCTAATAACACATTCGTTATTTTTTAATTCAAAAGGAAACTTTGGAAGTTTGTTTCCATATTCAGATTTAGGGTCGCTACTCATGGTTAAGTCTATGGGCTTAGGCTTTTTAAGTGTTGCAAAATAAGATGCTTTGCCATTTCTTAATTTACCTTTCATCTTTCTAAAGAAAACACTATCTATAATAGCATTGTTTTTAGTTACTAAATTAGGAAAGTATATATTTATACCAGATCCTCCATCTTTTATTCCTGCAACCCATTCTTGAAAATAAGGTCGAGTATGCTCTATGGGCGCTTTGTCCTGTAGTTTTAGTTTAGAGCTAGAACAGTTGAAAAGTGTCATTATGGTAATTAATATTACAAGAGATTTGAAAGTGGGGCTTGAAAACGTCATTTGTAATTATGTTTTTCTAAAGATACGAATTACAATGAAAAATAGATGTTTACTGTTTTAAAAAGCTCTATCTATAAAAGTACAAAGCCTTACTTAAAAAAGTAAGGCTTTGTAT
>NZ_JBSHNS010000127.1:0-1505 GCF_053601635.1 Pontimicrobium sp. MEBiC01747 | reverse complement strand
TGATAATTCTAACACTAAAATTGTAGAGGTTTTATCTGCAATAGGTCTAGGAAGTCAAAAAAGAACTTCAAGAGATGCATATCATTGGCAATTTAATTTTAATACGGTAACCTTTCAAGAGTTTTTGGCAGCTCGTTATTTAAGTCGTGAAAATTTAAATGCAGAAGCAATGGTATATTTAGTTACTGACTCCTTTTTCTGGAATTTCTGTATTATGCTGGTTGGTATGCAATCACATAATGATACTAGTAATAATATACATCAAAACTCAACAACTTTAATAGATGTTTTAGAATTTCTTTATAATTTCCATTTAAAGAATAAACATCCTTACTATGGTTATGCATATTATATGCTTTTGGCAGAATGTAGTGATGAGATTATTACAGAAGTTATTAAAAAAGAAGACTTATCTTTAATTATAATGTTTTACAAGCAAGTTTATTATGATGAGTTTTGGAGTACAATAATATACCAATCAATTAACAAGATTATAGGTAAATTGCCTTACCAACTTCAGTATAACTTTGTAGAAGAATTAAGAAATAAAATAATAGACATCTCAAATTTAATCAATAAAGAATTAGAGGCCTCTGGGGCTTATTTTTACTTATCTAACCTGTTAACAATAGGTACTCGTTATAACGAAAAAATTATTTTTAAACCTATAATGGAAGTATTAATAAAAGCAAGTAAGCAAATAAAGTTATTAAGCGAAGAAACTGAATTAGATAAATATGATAATGTATACGAATCTGAGGATGAAAAACTAATAGATACTTATGAAATATTAGTAAGTAAAGAAATTAAATACAGGAATAACTTAATTCCTTTATTTTTAGATTTACCTCTATTCTCGCTATCTACTTTACTACCATTTAGAGAAGATATTATTGCTATTTATAACGAAGAACGAAGTTTTGGGATGTTGGAAGGTATAGTTTGCGAAATAGCTACAGTTAAGAGTATATCTACAATTAATGAGCAATACGAATTAATACTTAATTTTAAAGAAAAAAATAATTTACAAAATGAATTAATACAAGAAGAGTATTATTACATGGTTCTCGAACTTATCGAAGATTTATATATTGTAATAAAAGCAGATAATAATTTTGAGACAAAAGAAAGAAATAAGATTGTTTCGTATTTAGATTTTGTTGCAAAGGATTTGATTGATACAACTAATTATGAACACATAGAAGACTTTTATTTAGGGCATTTAATAGATATCTGTATAATGAACTTAACATTAATAGATATTCCCCAATTATATCGTTTACTTTTTGATTTAGTAATTCGATTTGAAGCAACTATTTTTAAAAGAATTCCTAATGAGCATAAATTTACGGCTTATATAACTAAGTTAATCAAGACAAACAAGAAAACTTTAGACATAGACTCAATAAGAGAATTAGTAATTATTTTAAACTCAACGCCAAATATTAGGGCCTATTTTTTTAAATATAGAACATTAATTTTCCATTTATTTAAAGCATTTGCTC
>NZ_JBSHNS010000126.1:0-411 GCF_053601635.1 Pontimicrobium sp. MEBiC01747 | reverse complement strand
CCTGTATACCAATCATAAGAATACACCGTACAGGTTTCGGCATCAGAGTTTACTTTACTAAAAATAGTATCAGAAATATCATCTAATGGCGTGAATGTAATTTTATCATCTAGATTAACAATCTCTCGATTGATTAAGCTGTTTTTTTCTGTTTCAGTAATAGTGTATTGTACTAAAAAGACTTTAAAAGTATGATCTGCTTGTTCTTCTAAAAGCACATTTTCTAATAAACCATTATCCTCTGCTCTGTAAACGCCAAAGGTGTAATTTTTTAACCCATTATTATGTGTTATTACTTTTGCGTAATGCGTATTAATTGTAAAGTCGTAAATCTCATTATAGACTGTTTTACCCGCCTTATTATCACTCACTTTCTTTTCTGCTTTATTAATGATACGCATTAAGTTGGTG
>NZ_JBSHNS010000125.1:0-9582 GCF_053601635.1 Pontimicrobium sp. MEBiC01747 | reverse complement strand
GCCCAGCTTTCTATTCGTTTACCATGAGCACCACCAACCCAATCTTTTTGTTGTTTTTGATGACATTGACCACATAACTTATAACTTTTATTAAAATGGATTGGCGTTCCTGTTAAACTTTTTAAATTATCGGGGTTATTGCCATCGTGGCATGTAACACAATTCATGGTGTTAATATTTGCATGGTTTAATTTTATATTCCAGTGAGCCTTTTTAAGGTCTTTACTTTGCATTTGTGCCAGAGGTTTAGTGTGGCACTCTGTACATTTATAAGATTTTATTTCTCCTGTTCTTTCTGGTATTAAAAATGTAATTCCGTTTTCGGAGACTTCTACCAATTCCATATTTTCTATATATTTTTCAGAAGAAGTAGAAATACCTTGATAGTTTTTGCTTTCGGCTTCAATTTTATCTGTAATGCTATGATATTCGTGGTCTTGATGTTTACAAGAAGTAATAAGAAGCATTATGATGCAAAAACCAAAAAGTTGTATATGACGATGATTATTCATTAGTTTCAAATTTTCTTATAAATGTGCCTATATCTTCTGTTACTTTATTATTAGGAACATGACATTGTCGGCAATTAATACGCTCTGGATGTGTAACTCTAATTTCTTTAGGAGCAGCAGGTCCTGCATGACATGCTAAACAGTTTTCGCGTAATTGTAATTGATGAGGTATTACAGGCGGGCTACCATCTAAAGCATTATTTACACCTACTAATGGTATTGTTCCTTTTTTAAAATTAGTGCCTTTAAATAAACTTGTCGTTTTTTCTGGAACATGGCATTGACGACAATTAATTTTTTCTGGGTGCGGAGTAACGGGAGCATAAGCGTTAAACTTAGCCGAGAATCCGCCATTTTCATGACATTTTAAGCAACTATTTTCTCCCATGTTTCGTTCACTTTCTACTGTGTGAGGAATGCTAGGAGGTGCGCCATAAAAAGCTCTATTGTTATAATAGGTTTTCATGCTGCGTTGATGATTTTCATCAACGGGCATATTTACATAATCTAAAGCGTATTCAGAACGTTCAAAAACTCCAGATTCTGAAGGGATAATAGGAATCGGCCTATTGTTTTCTATAGGGACATAGGCTTCTTCTTGACCTTGGTAATAACTATAATTCCAAACAACAATAAAAGCTATAAATAGAATTACAAATAATGATATGATACCTAATCGTTTTCTCATAACCTAAGCTTTTTCTACTTTAACAGCACATTTTTTATAATCAGGTTCTTTAGAAATTGGACAAAACGAATCTAAAGTAATGTCGTTAATTAACATATTTTCATCGAAAAAAGGAACAAACACTTGCATAGGTGCTGGTACACCTCTTTCATTTATAGCAGCAGGTAGTGTTATTTCTCCTCTTCTGGTTGTTAATTTTACACGGTCTCCAGTTTTAATTTGCAGACGTTTAGCATCTTCTGGGTTAAGCTCTACATAACTGTGTGGCATTGCTTTATGCAATACAGGAATTCTACGCGTCATAGAGCCAGTATGCCAGTGTTCTACTACACGTCCAGTACATAACCAATATGGATACTCTGAGTCTGGAGACTCTGCAGCAGGCTCGTAAGGACGTTGCCAAATAATAGCTTTGCCATCTTTTTTTCCATAAAAATGAAAGGCTTCTCCATTGCTACATGCAGGGTCGTACTTAGAGTTAAAACGCCATTGTGTAGACTTTCCTTCTACGTATGGCCACATTGCACCTGGTTGAGATTTTAAAACCTTTAAAGGCGCCATGTTATGTTTTTTATTATCGTGATGCTTACGGTATTCATTATATATTTCTTCAATATGGGTGTCCTCGTTATAGTAAAACTGTTTTTCAAACCCCATGCGTTTGGCTACTTCAATTAATTGCCAAGTATCGCTCATGGCTTCTCCTGGTGGCTGTACCATTTGCTCAAAGTACTGTGTTCTACGTTCTGAGTTGCCATACATCCCTTCGCGCTCTACCCACATTGCAGATGGTAAAATAACATCGGCTATATCTGTGGTTGGAGTAGGGTAAATGTCTGACACTACAATAAATCTGCCTTCTTTTTTTGTTGCATCTCTATAACGTTTTAATTTAGGCATAGTTACCATTGGGTTGGTTACTTGAATCCACATAAAACGGATATCGCCTCTATCTAATGCTCTAAACATTTCAACCGTATGGTAGGTTGGTTTTGGATCTATATTTTCAACAGGAACATCCCATATTTTTGCAGCAAATTCTCTATGCTCTTTATTCATAACCACCCCATGAGGTAGTTTATGGGTTAGTGTACCTACTTCTCTAACAGTACCACAGGCAGATGGTTGCCCTGTTAATGAGAAGGGACTATTACCAGGTGTAGAGATTTTACCTGTTAATAAGTGAATGTTATAAATTAAGTTATTCATCCAAGTACCTCTACTGTGCTGGTTAGGGCCCATACACCATAGCGACATTACTTTTTTGTTAGGATCACCATAATAAGCAGCCATGTATTTAATATCTTTAGCAGAAACACCTGATATTTTTTCTACTTTCTCAGGAGCATAATCCTCTAAAAAGGTTTTGTATTCTTCAAAACTTATCCCTTCTGGCTTGTCTTTAAATTTATAGTTGTCTTCTAAGCCGTAGCCCATGTTTGTAATCCCTTTTTTGATATTACAATGTTTTTCAATAAAGGATTTATTTACCCAACCATTTTTTATAATTTCATAACAAATAGCATTAGCAACAGCTAAATCGGTTTGGGGTAAAAATAAAATAGATTTATCTGCAGCCATACTTGTACGCGTTGTACGAGTAGCAAAATCTATAATTTTCACACCTCTTTTAAGTCGTTGGTCTAATAATCTTGAGAATAAAACGGGGTGCATTTCTGCCATGTTATTTCCCCAAAGTACAAATACATCTGCATGATCTATATCCTCATAACAGCCCATAGGTTCATCTATTCCAAAGGATGTTAAAAAACCTGTTACAGCACTTGCCATACACAAACGAGCATTTGCTTCAACATTGTTAGTACCTATACAACCTTTAAAAAGTTTAGAAGCAACATAGCCATCTGGAATAGTCCATTGACCAGAACCATAAATAGAGACTGCGTCCTTACCATGATCCTTTATGGTGTCTTTCATTTTTGAAGCAATTAAGTCTAATGCTTCTTCCATTGAAGTCTCTACATATTTTCCGTTTTTTTTAACCAAAGGCTTTGTTAAACGGTCTTTTCCATACATAGACATTACAGAATGATAACCTTTTACACAACATAAGCCTTTGTTTACTGTAGATTTAGGATCTCCTTTTACGGCTACTGCTTTACCATTTTCTACACCAATTAAAACGCCACAACCTACCCCGCAAAACCTACATGGAGCCTTTTTCCAATCTAAATTACCGCCTTTTGGTAATCCTTTTTCTTGTTCGCTAGCAAACATAATACCTGGAAACATGGCCGCTGCTGCTGTCATTGCAGAAAGTGTTGCCATTTTTTTAATAAAACTTCGTCTATTAGTTAAAGAAGTATACATATGTTAGTTTGTTTTAGTTGTGTTAAATCCTGAAACCATAGTTAGTAGTTTTAAGCTACTTATGGTTTCTAGTTTTTGTTTTAAAATATCTTCGTCTTCCCTAGTTTCTGTTTCAGTAACTACTATTAGAATGTCTTTGTTTTCTGCAGGGATAACATCACATTCATTAATTTGAGAGAGTGTTTCTATGAGTTCCTTTTTTTTGCCCTCATACGGATGTGCTAAATAACTTTTTACAGACATTGTTTTTTGTTAAAGATTGATACACAAATAACATGAAAGTTACTCTTTTTTAACATGATATTAATCATATATAAGAAAAAACATATCGCTATATTTGTTTGGAAATAACGATAATAGCTCTATTTTAGAGTATAAAATCTTGTAATAATGATTAGCGTAGAAAAAGCTAAGGAACTTGTTTTTAATAAAACGAATGCGACAACGACTCAAGAACGGTTTTTGATAGACTGTATAGGGTATTATCTTTCAGAAGATGTTATTTCTCCCATAGATATGCCACCTTTTAGACAATCTGCAATGGATGGCTATGCCCTTAATATGCATGACTCTGAAAACTATAAGGTTATTGGTGAAACAAAAGCAGGAGATAGTTGTAACCCAAATTTAAAAATAGGTGAAGCAGTTAGGATTTTTACAGGGGCAGCTGTTCCAGATTCTGCAAATGCAGTAATGATGCAGGAAAAAGTTGTTTCTAACGAGAATAGTATAATACTAACTAGTAAAGTCACTGCAGAAGCAAATATTCGCCCAAAAGGAGAACAAGTAAAAAAAGGAGCTGTAGCTTTAAAAAAAGGAACATGTTTAACACCTGCCGCTATAGGTTTTTTAGCAACTTTAGGAATTACAAAGGCTTTAGTGTTTAAGAAGCCTACTATAGCAATTATTGTTACAGGAAATGAGCTTACAGAAGCAGGAGACGTTTTAACTTACGGAAAAATATTTGAGAGTAATACGATAATGCTGCAAAGCGCATTACTTAAATCTGGTTTTACAGACATGCAAATATACCGAGTTAATGATGTGTATGAAGAAACTGTGAAAACTCTGGAGTCTGCAATTTCAAAAAGCGATGTTGTTTTAGTTACCGGAGGTATTTCAGTTGGAGATTATGATTTTGTAGGGAAGGCTTTAGGAGAATTAAAAGTAAAAGAGGTGTTTTATAAAGTAAAACAGAAACCTGGTAAACCATTATATTTTGGAGAAAGAAATAATACTTCTGTTTTTGCATTGCCAGGAAATCCAGCTGCTGCATTAAGCTGTTTTTATATTTATGTATACCCAGCATTACAAAATAGATCTGGAGCAAGTAATTTTAAATTGAAACAATCTAAAGAAAAATCAGCATCATCTTTTATAAAAAAAGGAGACCGTAGTCAATTTTTAAAAGCAATTTATAACGCTGGAGAAGTTTCTATTTTAGAAGGACAAAGCTCTGCAATGTTACAAACATTTGCCTTAGCTAATGCATTTGTATATGTACCAGAAAACTTAAATACTATAGCTATAGGTGATACGGTAGAAGTAATACATTTTCCTCATTAAATAATGTCATTATGGAGTATAAAATAAAAAGTAGAATATGGATTGAAGCAGGAGACAAAGTGCTTATAGGAGAAGGACGCGTACGTTTGCTAAAAGCTATTGAAGAAACGGGGTCTTTGTCTAAAGGCGCCAAAGCTATGGGAATGTCTTACAAAAAAGCCTGGACTCTTCTTGATGCTGTTAATAAATCTGCCAAAAAACCAGTAATAATTACAAACGTAGGAGGCAAAGATGGAGGAGGCTCAACGTTAACCCCACATGGGAAAGCGCTAATCGATGCTTTTGATACTATTAATAAAAACTGCTGGGAGTATTTAGATAAACAACTTTTAGAGATAGATATATTTTAATGCCAGACATAACGACATATTGGGTTTTTATAGTTTGCTTACCTATCATTTCGTTTCTATATGCTAGTGTTGGTCATGGAGGAGCAAGTGGTTATTTAGCACTCATGGCATTATTTTCGTTTGCGCCAGAGGTTATGAAACCTACAGCACTATTGTTAAATTTATTTGTTGCAGGGATAGCATTTTACCATTACTATAAAGCAGGATATTTTAATAAAAAACTATTTATGTCCTTTGCAATAGCTTCTATTCCCATGGCATTTTTAGGAGGAAGGCTTACAATTGATGCTTCTATTTATAAAAAAATTCTGGCATTACTATTAGTATTTGCTATTTTAAAAATAATGAATGTTTTTGGACGTGAGCAATCGACTGTAAAAAACATTAAAATATGGGAAGGCATAATAGTTGGAGCTATCATAGGCTTCTTTTCTGGATTAATAGGAATAGGTGGAGGCATTATTTTAAGCCCAGTTATACTATTATTTCATTGGGGTAAAATGAAAGAAGCAGCTGCTGTTTCAGCTTTATTTATTTGGGTAAATTCAGCTTCAGGATTAGTAGGCCAATTAAGTAGTGGAGCATCTTTACCTAAAGAGACTATTTTATTTGTGCTTTTTGCATTAATAGGAGGATTTTTAGGAGGCTATTATGGAAGTAAAAAATTTAATAATAAACATTTAAGATATTTACTTGCTTTTGTGTTAGTGCTAGCATCTTTTAAATTATTTATAGTATAAATGAAAGCGGAAAAACAACATATTACAGGAATTATTCTAGCGGGAGGGAAAAGTACTAGAATGGGGAAAGATAAAGGACTAATAGTATACAATAAACAACCTTTTATACAACATGTTATTAATGCTTTAGAGCCTATAGTATCAGAAATTATTATAGTAAGTAATAATCCAGAACATGATGTGTTTGCGGAAAAACGTGTTGAGGATTTAATTCCTAATAGCGGACCAATAGCGGGGTTGTATACAGGTTTATATTATTCTAAAACTGAAGAGAATTTAGTATTGAGTTGCGATATTCCATTAATAAGCACATCAGTTTTAAATGCATTAATAAATGCTTCGGATAAAACTATAAACTGTGTTCAAATAGAAAGTAATAATAAAGTAATGCCGCTGATAGCATTGTATAAAAAACAATGTAAAGACACCTGTTTTACACTATTAGAACAAGGCGAAAAACGATTAAAAGTGCTAACTAAGCAGTTAAAGACTAAAACAATAGTATTAGATAAAGCTTTAGCAATACATACAACAAATGTAAATACACCAATAGAATTAAAAGAGATAAACCATGCAACTAACAGTTAAATATTTTGGAATGTTGGCTGAGGTCACTAAATGTGAAGAAGAAATTATTAATGAAGAAGGAACTACAGTAGTAGAGTTTTTAGAAACATTATATAATAAATACCCAATATTAAAAGATAAAGATTTTCAAATAGCACAAAACCAAAAGTTAATTACAAAAGAGACCCTTTTATCTTCTGGAGAATTAGCATTGTTACCACCTTTTGCTGGAGGATAAAAAATAGAGAAGCATGACTAGATATAACAGACATATTATATTACCAGAAATAGGAGCTAAAGGACAACAACAACTTTTAGACTCTAAGGTATTGGTAGTCGGTGCAGGAGGTTTAGGATGCCCTATTTTGCAATACTTATGTGCTGCAGGAATTGGTGTTTTAGGTATTATAGATCATGATGTTGTAGATGAGTCTAATTTACAACGTCAAGTATTATATGGAACTTCTTCTTTGGGAAAATATAAAGCGTTGGCAGCAAAAAAACGACTTGAAGATTTAAACGATACCATAACAATCCATGCCTATACAGAAAAGCTAACAACTACTAATGCTATTACTCTGTTTGAAAAATATGATCTTATCATTGACGGAACCGATAATTTCAATACCCGTTACTTAATAAACGATGCCTCTATCATTACTAAAAAACCATTAGTATATGGAGCTATTTATAAGTTTGAAGGGCAAGTTGCTGTTTTTAATTATAAAAATGGACCTAGCTATCGTTGTCTGTTTCCAAATTCCCCTAAAGCAAATGCAATCCCTAATTGCTCAGAAATAGGTGTTTTAGGAGTATTACCAGGAATTATAGGAGCCATGCAAGCTAACGAAGCCTTAAAAATTCTATTAAAAATAGGGCATGTGTTATCTGGAAAAATATTATATTACAATGCATTAACAATGCAATCTCATACCATTAGCATTCAAAAAAGCGAGGAAGCAAACTACGATAAAGTTATTACTCAATTTCAAAAGCAAGCATTAGAATTTAGTTGTAAAACAAAAACAATAGAGATTACTATAGCAGAAGCACTGCAAAAGAAAAATGTACAATTTATAGATGTACGAGAAGCACACGAATTACCTAAAATTAAAGCTGTTAATTGTATTAATATTCCATTAAGTCAGTTAAAAGAGCATATACATAGCATTAACCCTATAAAAGAAAACATATTATTCTGTCAATCTGGAATGCGAAGTAAAAAAGCCGTAGCATTATTGCAACATTACCATATTACAAATTGTTACAGTTTAACAGAAGGCGCTTCAAGTTTAGAAGAGGCATTAAATATTACAAAAGTTACATAAAAGATGAAAGAACATAAAAAAGCAAAAAACGTATTTATACAAGGGCCTATCTCTGCTGAGTTTATAGGTAATTCTATTGCTAAACACCAATCTAAAACAACAATAGGTGCGCATGATATTTTTTTAGGACAAGTACGAGCAGACGAAGTAGATGGCCGTGTTGTAGCCTCTATAGAATACACTGCTTATGAAGATATGGCAAATAAAAAGTTTCATGAAATACGTGAAGCTACTTTCGAAAAATTTAACCTAACATGTATGCATATATACCACAGTTTAGGACATGTAAAAGCAGGAGAATTGTGTTTGTTTGTATTTGTATCTTCTCCAAGAAGAAAAGAAGTTTTTAAAGCAATAGAATACATTGTAGAAGAAATAAAAACACAAGTGCCAGTTTTTGGAAAAGAGATTTTTGAAGACAGTACGCACCAATGGAAAGCAAATTCATAACTTGTTGTTAATTACAAAAGAAGCACATTAAGATAATAGATAATTACAAATGGTAGATATTACACATAAAACCAATACACTCCGCATTGCAACAGCACAAGCAATAGTTCGTGTAAGTAAACAAGAAACAATTACAGCTATCTTAGAAAAAACAGTTCCAAAAGGAGATGTATTTGCTATGAGTAAAGCAGCAGGGTTGTTAGGCGTAAAAAAAACACCAGAATTATTACCAGACTGTCACCCGTTACCTATAGAGTATACTGGAATAGACTATAACATTAATGGCTTAGAAATAACTGTGCTATGCACAATAAAAACGATTTATAAAACAGGTGTTGAGGTAGAAGCCATGCATGGCGCAAGTATAGTTGCGCTAAATATGTACGATATGCTAAAACCTATAGATAAAGGCATAGAAATACATCAAATTAAATTATTATCAAAAAAAGGAGGGAAGTCCGATTTTAAAGACCGTTTTAGAAAAGACATCACTGCCGCAGTAATTGTCTGTTCAGATACAATTTCTGCTGGACAAAAAGAAGATAAAGCAGGAAAAGCGATTATAAAAAAACTAGAAGAAAGTCATGTAGCAATTGCAGATTATATTGTTATTCCAGATGAAAAAGAAAGTATTCAAGACAAAGCAAAACATTATCAAGAACAAGGAGTAGATTTAATTATATATACAGGTGGTACAGGCTTGTCTAAGCGAGATGTTACTCCAGAAGCATTACAACCATTGTTAGATAGAAACATTCCAGGAATAGAAGAAGCCATTAGAAGTTATGGGCAAGATAGAACGCCATATTCTATGCTGTCGCGTAGTGTTGCAGGAACATTTAAAGATACATTAGTACTAGCATTACCAGGCTCTACCAATGGAGCAAAAGAATCCATGGATGCAATATTTCCTTCTTTACTGCATGTTTTCAGAATTTTTAAGGGCGCAAGACACGATTCATGAATAAAGACCAAAACATATTAACCGATACTTTTGGAAGAGCACACCAATATTTACGCATCTCTCTTACAGAGCGCTGTAATTTAAGA
>NZ_JBSHNS010000124.1:0-373 GCF_053601635.1 Pontimicrobium sp. MEBiC01747 | reverse complement strand
AGGCTAAAAAATAAATTTAAAAAAGTTTAAAAAAAGCTTTGAGATAACAAAAAAGGTTGTATGTTTGCAGCCGCAAAAAACGGCAACGTTTGGAGCAAAAAGTTCAGACACAAAAATGTTTAATGAGAGGGATTAAAAAGCGATAAAAAACTTTTAAAAATTTTCAAAAAAAACATTGTGAGAAATAAAAAAGGGTTTTATATTTGCACCCCGTTAACGAAATAACATTTTGGGTAACGAATTAAGATAATAAAAAAGTTCATAGACATATTGATTGACAGCGTAGATTAAGTATTGGAAACGATACTAATCAAGTAAGAGAATAAACCATTTTGAGTACTGAAACGATTTCTTTAATTGTTAACAATAATAG
>NZ_JBSHNS010000123.1:0-3374 GCF_053601635.1 Pontimicrobium sp. MEBiC01747 | reverse complement strand
CTAATAGGTGGTCTGTTCTTTATTGCTTTTACTGCCATTTTAATTACAAAATTCTTTCCGAAGAAAATTATACATCAAGCTCAAGAATATATTAAAATCTCAGAAGTTACTACTAACCCTATGAAAATGAACCATAGTATGATGGATCATTCCAAGATGGAACATTGTGATATGACACACACTATGATGCCTAAAAAACAAAACTTTAAAGACAAGCTAATCACAGCCAGCGCCCATTTTGTTATGGACGTAAATATGGTAGGCAAAGACATTTTTATTGGCGTGTTTATGTCTGCTTTCTTAATGGTGTTAGTGCCCAAAGAGTTTTGGGAATCTCTATTTCTAAAAGACAATGCGGCCTATCCCGAATTTGTTATTTTACTTTGGAATGCAGTAATTGGAGCACTCATCGCAGTATTAAGCTTTGTGTGTTCGGTAGGTAATATTGTTCTCGCTGCTGTACTATGGTTTGGCGGTATCTCGTTTGGAGGTGTTATTGCATTTGTCCTTTCAGATTTAATCACGTTGCCAATGCTACAAGTCTATCGAAAATACTATGGTTGGAAACCAATGTTGTTCATTTTCCTTTTCTTATTTATTGGTATCATATCAACTGCCCTATTTTTAGACTATTCCTTTGGTTTTTTAGGATGGATTCCTGAAAGCCCAACGAAAACATTACAACTTCATAAAAACCCATTTGAATTGAATTTTAATTCAATAATGAATTTTATTTTTATTCCAATCACTTTCATTTACTATTTTGTAGGTAAAAAACACAGTAAAGGAATGATGATGCATCACTAACTAAAAACAATAATGCTTTTAATAATAGGAATTATACTTGTACTTATTTACGATTTTACCAATGGCTTTCATGATGCGGCTGATATGGTAGCCACCGCTATTGCTTCACGTGCTATGTCTCCTAGTGTCGCTATTCTAATTGTAACTGCTTTTACATTTATTGGGCCTTTTGTGGGTGGCGTTGCTGTAGCCAATACCATTGGCGAGTTTGTGGATATTTCTAAAGCTGATGCGTTTGTAGCACAAAGTGTGGCTCTTTCTGCCATTGTTGCAGCCATTGCCTATAATATTTTGACTTGGAAATTAGGATTACCCACCTCATCTTCAAATTCGCTCACTAGTGGATTAGTTGGGGCTGGATTATTTGCCTTAAGTAGCCAAAATATTCATTGGGGAATTACCGAGCTTTTTCAAGGACAACTCGTTGGGTTTATGAAAATTTTAGCCGGAATCATCATTTCACCATTAGTAGGTTTCATTGTCGGATTCTTCATCATTAAAATTTTATTGAAACTCTTTTCTCGCTTAACCATACAGTCAAAACCACTACTAAAATACAGTCAATATGCATCAGTCTCGCTATTAGCATTTAGTCACGGTACCAACGATGCTCAAAAAGGAATGGGTATTATCGCAATGTTATTGGTCGCTAGTGGAACCCATACCGAATTTAGTGTACCCACTTGGGTCATTCTAATCTGTGCTTCGGCGATAACCATTGGGACAATGTTTGGCGGTTGGAGCATCATCAAAACTGTAGGTTTTGGAATTTACAAAGTAAAACTTGTACATTCTATTGCTGACCAATTAGGGGCTTCGCTCATCATTTTTGGATCTTCTTTAATTGGTGCGCCAACGTCTACTACACAAGTAGTAACTACAACTTTAATGGGTGTTGGAGCAGGCGAAAGACCAAAACACGTACGATGGAATATTACAAAAAATATATTTTCAGGATGGTTGCTTAACATTCCAACCTGTATTGTGTTAGGTTACGGAATTTGTTATCTATTCAGTCTATTTAATTAAAACGATTATGAATTTATTTAAAAAATATATCTTACCAGAACAGATTGATTTCTTCGGAAAAATGCATTCCCAAGTTGAACTCACTCAAGGATTAGTAGATACGGTCTGTGATTTCTATCAAAATGATTTGAAAGCATTTCCCAATAAGATTGAGAATGCTTTCGCGACAGCAGAAAAAAATCGAAAACAAGCATTACTCGACTTAAACAAAACGTTTATCACGCCTGTTGATAAAGAAGCGATAAATAGAGTTTATTTTCAATTAAACAGAACCGTTTTAAAAGTAAAACATTTGATTACTGAAATGTGTGTGTATAACATCTTCAGTCTAAAAGACTACTCGCTATTGCTCGATTTGTTAAAAGATGAGATGAATTTAACAACTAAAGGAATTACCTTATTGACAGACAAAAAATATCTTGAAGTTCATTCAAATACAGATAAACTTATTCTTAAAAGCAATGCATTTTCTAAAACCTACGCACAATTATTAAACATCCTTTTTCAAGAACCAGAACAACGAAAAATATTTGAGCACAAAGAGATTTTATTTCAACTAAAAGACATTAATCACACCTTGATTGATGTCAATTACGCAGTAGAAGATATTGTTTTTAAGATGAATTAATACTGATAGCACCCATTCAAAAATGAAAATTAATTACCTGAACAACTAATGAGTACCACTTCAAAAATAACAGTCGCTTGGGTTTTAAACGAACTATCCAAGAGTATTGATTATTTAGAAAACCCTTTGCTTACCGAAGCTTTAGAAGCACTCTATAAAAAGTTAGCTAACAACCACTTTTACATCGCTGTTTTAGGTTCTTTTAAACGTGGTAAATCTTCAATTATCAATGCCTTAATAGAGAAAAACATTGTTCCCACAGGCATTGTTCCGGTAACGACTATTGTTACGCTTATATCTTACAAAGAAAAGAAACAAGCCACGATTTATTTTAACAATGGAACGCAAGAGGTCTGTTTAATTTCTGAAATATCCCAATATGTTTCTGAAGCCGAAAACCCAAAAAACATAAAAGAGATAAAATATTTAGATATAGGATTACCTATAGATTGGTTCAAAGGTATTACCATCGTAGATACACCAGGCATTGGCTCTGGACATCTTCATAATACCGAGGAGGCATTTTCATTCGTTCCACAGATTGATATGGCGCTCTATGTTCTAGGCTCAGAGCTTCCTATCTCTCAAGAGGATTTAGTATTTATTGAAAAAATACAGCCACAAACACCAGCGTTATCATTTATTTTGAATAAAAGCGACCTGCTTTCGCCAACACAACAAGAACAACTCATTGCCCACAATACAGGAATACTAAACGAACGATTTGGGCAGCAAGAACGAAAGCTACTTCCTGTTTCCACACTGGAAGGACACCTTATAAACATCGATACCCTACGCCAAAGAATCATAGACGTAAAGACCAAAGAGAAATCAAAAATTCTCGCACATACATTCGGTATTCGCATTAAGAGGTTACTACATAAAACCAATATGCTGCTCGTCACCAAAG
>NZ_JBSHNS010000122.1:0-14601 GCF_053601635.1 Pontimicrobium sp. MEBiC01747 | reverse complement strand
ACCAAATCCGAAAAACGACAATTTAAGTTGTATGTTGGTCGGTTAGGAGTGAATTCTGACTCTAAATTTTTAAGTGTTTTTAATGTTTTAGATAAAATGGCAACCTATGATGAAGCAGCTATTTTAAAATCTACAGCAGTTAAAAAACAACAGTTAGCCAATGTAAAAGCGCATTTATACAAACAAATTTTAATTAGTTTAAAGTTAACGCCATCGCATCAAAATGTACGTTCTCAAATTAGAGAGCAACTCGATTTTGCCTCTATTTTATACCATAAAGGACTTTATAAACAAAGTTTAAAAATTTTAGATAAAGCTAAAGATCTGGCCATAATTAACGAAGAAAAGAATTTAGCGTACGAGATTGTAGAACTCGAAAAAGTAATAGAGTCGCAATACATTACTAGAAGTATAAGCAATAGAGCAGACGAACTTACCATACAAGCAAAAGAGCTTAGTGCGGCTAATGTTATGTCTAGTAAACTGTCTAACCTATCACTACAATTATATGGATTATTATTAAAAACAGGGTATGTAAAGAACGAGGAGGAGAGCCTTTGGGTTAAAAATTATTTTAATGAAAGGTTACCAAAATACAATATAAAGACGCTTGGGTTTAGAGAAAAACTGTGGTTGTATAATGCTTATTTGTGGTACAGCCTTTTAATGCAAGATTTTTTAAATAGTTATAAGTATGCCTCTAAATGGGTTAATTTATTTTATGAATACCCAGACATGATTCATTTAAACCCAGTATTCTTTCTAAAAGGAAACAACTACTTATTAGAAGCTTTATTTTTCTTAAAAAATAGAGACAAGTTTAAAGAGGTGCTACAACAACTAGAGCTTATAACTGTAGAGAACACTTTGCCTAAAAATGAAAATGTAGAAGCTTTAGCTTTTTTATATATTAATTTAAATAAAATTAATTTACACTTTATAGATGGGACTTTTAAGGAAGGCTTAGAATTAATACCAAAAATGGAAGCCGATTTAATCTGCTATAAAAACAGAATAGACGAACACCATACAATGATATTCTACTATAAGTTTGCAAGCTTACATTTTGGATCTGGAAATAATAGAAAAACTATAGACTATTTGGATAAAATTATCTCTAATAAAACCCTAACAATGCGAGAGGATTTATTGTGTTTTTCTAGAGTACTAAACCTTGTAGCACATTACGAAGCTGGACTAGACTACCATTTAGAAGCTTTATTGCGAAGTACTTATAAGTTTTTAATTAAAATGAACGATTTGCACGAGGTGCAAAAAGAGATGATAAAATTTATTCGAGGGCTACAGGATGTGTACCCGCACGATATAAAAAAGGCCTTTAAAGTGTTACTAAAAAAACTAAAAGTATATGAAAATAGACCTTACGAGGGGAGAGCCTTTTTGTATCTAGATATTATATCGTGGCTAGAAAGTAAAATAGAAAATACACCAGTAGACCAAATTATAAGAGCGAAATATTTAGAAAGTAAAAAATAAGTGTCGTTGTTTTGTGTTTACCAAAAAGTATAACTTTATTTTAATTGATAACGCGATAGTTGTTATGAAATATATTTTGTAATAATTTATTTTTGTAGTTTTTATTTCTGTTTATTTTGAGTTTTCAATTTTATTCTGAAAATTTTTCGGTTTTTGTTTGGAGGTAAGAAATATTTTTTACAATATTTGCACTCACAAAGTTCAATAACTATATTGAAATGTTATCAAGAAAGGTGGAGGGAATAGACCCGTTGAAGCCTTAGCAACCCTTAAGCAATTAAGTAGGTGCTAAATTCTACTTAAAGTAGCGATTCATTTATCGTTAATTTAAGATAGATAACCCAACATAATTACTCATTTGTAATTATGCAATTTCTTATAACATTTTTCTATTAAGTATGCCTTTAACTAGGCTTATTTGGCTTTTGTTTTAATTTATCATTAACTCAAAAACTTAGAAAAATGAGTACACAAAAATTTGCAACGAAAGCGTTGCACGCAGGACATGATGTCAACCTAAATGCAGGAACAAGAGCCGTTCCTATTTACCAATCTACAGCATACGTGTTTAACGACTCGGACCATGCAGCAAATCTATTTGCTTTGGCAGAGCCAGGAAACATTTATACTAGAATTAACAACCCAACAAACGATATTTTAGAGCAACGTTTGGCGGCGTTAGAAGGCGGTATTGCAGCAGTAGCAACAGCTTCTGGAACCTCTGCAATAGCAACAACACTACTAACATTGTTAAAGGCAGGGGACCATATTGTAGCTTCTAATAGTTTGTATGGCGGAACCTACAATTTACTTAATGTAACTTTACCAAGACATGGTATAACCACAACATTTGTAGACCCTTCAAACCCAGGAAATTTTAAAACAGCAGCTCAAGAAAATACAAGAGTATTTTTTATAGAATCTCTAGGGAATCCTAAACTAGATGTGTTAGATATAGAAGCTATATCTAAAGAAGCAAAAGCTTACAAAGTACCATTAATTGTAGATAATACAGTGGCAACACCGTATTTATTAAACCCAATAGCGTATGGTGCAAATATTGTTATCCACTCCTTAACAAAATACATTAACGGAAATGGTACAGCACTTGGCGGTGTTATTATAGACGCAGGAACGTTTGATTGGGCAAATGGTAAATTCCCAGAATTTACAGAACCCTCTGCTGGATACCATGGGTTAATTTATAACGAAACCATAGGAGCCGCAGCATTTATAGCAAAAGTAAGAATAGAAGGCTTAAGAGATTACGGCGGGGCATTGAGTCCATTTAATGCGTTTCAAATTATTCAAGGATTAGAAACATTAGAACTACGTATTAAAAAGCATAGTACCAATGCATTAACGCTAGCAAAATGGTTGCAAGAACAACCCGAAGTGCTATGGGTAAATTACCCAGGGTTGGAAACCAGTAAATATAAAAACTTAGCAAGAAAATATTTGCCTAATGGACAAAGTGGTATTGTTACTTTTGGGTTAGATGGTGGTTACGAATCGGCAAAAAAAGTAGTAGACTCCACAAAATTATTTTCACTACTAGCAAATATTGGAGATACAAAGTCATTAATTATTCACCCAGCAAGTACAACACATCAACAATTAAGTGACGAAGCACAAGAAACTACAGGTGTTACAAAAGATTTAATTCGTCTCTCTGTAGGTATAGAAAATATTGAAGATTTAAAAGCCGATTTAAAAGAAGCCTTTTCTAAAGTTAAAAAACCTGTTCTGGTTTAAATTTTAACGTACAAGAATCTTAGTTAATGTTGATTGATTAGAGTCATGCGTCCTATCCTGAGGGCGTATGGCTCTATAATACGGCACACTTCTAATAGATAATGGATAATTTAAAACACATAACACTAACAGATTTTGGTACCCAAAACGGAGATATTATGGCAACCCTTAAGCTCTCTTATCAATGTTTTGGGCAGCCATTATTTAGCGCACCAATAGTACTAGTAAACCATGCACTAACAGGTAATAGTAATGTTGCAGGAAAAGGCGGGTGGTGGACCGAGTTAGTAGGAGCAAATAAAGTTATAGATACTAATAAGTACACCGTTTTAGCATTTAATATTCCTGGTAATGGTTACGATGGTTTTATTATAGACAACTATAAAGCATTTGTAGCAAGAGATATTGCTAAAATATTTCTTCTAGGATTAGAGCACTTAAAAATTACAAAGCTTTTTGCTATAATAGGAGGTTCGTTAGGAGGAGGTATAGCATGGGAAATGGCGGTGTTAAAACCAGATTTGGCAACACATTTAATTGTTGTGGCTACCGATTGGAAATCTACCGATTGGTTAATGGCAAATTGCCAAATACAAGAACAGTTTTTAGTAAACTCTAGTAACCCCGTTCATGATGCTAGAATGCATGCTATGCTATGTTATAGAACACCAGAATCGTTTAAACATCGTTTTCAACGCTCTAAAAATGAAGTACTACAAATTTTTAATGTAGAAAGTTGGTTGCTACACCATGGTAAAAAACTACAAGAACGCTTTCAACTGTCTGCCTATAAACTAATGAATCAATTGTTAAGAACAATAGATGTCACTAAAGACAGAGGTGCAAATGCAAATGTTTTAGACACTATTCAATCTAAAATAACCATTATAGCGGTTGATTCCGATTTGTTTTTTACAGCAGAAGAAAATAGAGAAACGCAAAAACAATTAGCCTTAACACATACTAACGTAACTTATAATGAGATAAATTCTATACATGGGCATGATGCTTTTTTAATAGAGTTTGAACAACTTGAAAAAATTATAGCTCCCATTTTTAGAGCAAACTCAAAAGAGAGAAAAATGAAAATATTAAAATTTGGAGGTAAATCTTTAGCCAATGGAGAAGGTTTAAACCGAGTAATTTCTATTATAGAAAATAAAGTAAAAGACAACGAAAAAATAGCGGTTGTTGTTTCTGCTAGAGGAAAAGCTACAGACGAACTGGAGTTAATTTTAGAAAAAGCAGTAGAAAACGAAAATTATCTAGAACAATTAGAAGCCTTTAAAAACTACCAGAATTTATTAGCCAATACAGATTTATCTAATGAGTTTTCCAGATTAGATAGTTTGTTTGAAGGCGTACAATTATTAGGCGACTATAGCCAGAAAATTAAAGATGAGGTTTTGGCACAAGGCGAGTTAATTTCTGCAAAGTTAATTTCTGCATTACTAAGAAGTAAAAATATAAATGCCAAAGCAACAGACGCTAGAACATTAATAAAAACAGATGATAACTATGGCAATGCAAAACCAATAGAAGGGGTGTCTAAAAAAAATGTTGTCGATTATTTTAAGCAAAATAATGGAACAACGGTAAACATTGTTACAGGCTTTATAGCCTCTAATAAAGATAATAAAACAACAACCTTAGGACGTAATGGAAGTAACTACACAGCATCGTTATTAGCAAACTATCTAGACGCAGAAGAGTTGCAAAATTATACACACGTAAATGGTATTTATACAGCCAATCCAGATTTAGTACCAGATGCAAAAAAAATTGAGCGATTATCGTTTACAGAAGCTAATGAACTAGCCAATTTTGGAACAACAATATTACATGCTAAAACGATTATTCCATTAATAGAAAAAAATATTCCACTTCGTATATTAAATACATTTAACCCAGAAGATAAAGGAACCATTATAACCTCAAAAAGTAATTCTAAGGGAATCCGTTCTTTATCGGTACTAGACAATGTTGCATTAATAAACATAGAAGGACGAGGATTATTGGGCAAGGTAGGGGTAGACGCTAGAATTTTTAAAGCATTAAGCGCTCAAAATATTAGTGTAAGTATAATATCTCAAGGCTCTTCAGAACGCGGTATAGGCTTAGTTATAGACGCTAAAAAAGCAGCTAAAGCAGTTATTGCACTAGAACAAGAGTTTGAAAACGATTTTTACTCTCAAGACATTAATAAAATTAGTGTTATAGACGACGTGTCTGTAGTCTCTATTGTGGGGCAAGAGCTAAGTACGTTTCATAAACCCTTTAATGCGCTTATAAAAAACCAAGTAACACCACTATTATTTAATAATACAGTTACAGGAGAAAACGTAAGTATAGTGGTTAAAAAAGCACAATTACATAAAGCAGTAAATGTAATACATGGAGAGATTTTTGGAATTTCTAAAAAAATAAACTTAGCCATTTTTGGACATGGTTTGGTAGGCACAGCTTTAATTAATCAAATAATAAATTCTGCTAACGAAATAGAAAAACGAAAAGGAGTAAAGCTTAATATTTTTGCAATAGCCAATTCTAAAAAAGCCATTTTTAATAAAAATGGAATTACAGAACATTGGAAAGAGGAAGTAGAAACACAAGGCCAAAACTATACAATACAAGATGTATATGCGTATGCAAAAGCAAATCATTTAGAGAATTTAATAGCAATAGATAATACATCAAGTCTAGAATTTGTATCCAACTATATACAATTAGTAGAAGAAGGTTTCGATCTAGTATCCTCTAATAAAATAGCAAATACAATAGATTTCAACTTTTATAAAACATTAAGAGAAACCTTAGCTAAGCACCAAAAATCGTATTTATACGAAACCAATGTAGGTGCGGGTTTACCATTAATAGATACCATAAAATTACTACATCTATCAGGAGAAAATATTGTAAGAATTAGAGGGGTGTTTTCAGGCTCATTAAGTTACTTGTTTAATACATTTTCAGCTGAAAATATCCCCTTTTCTACAGTGTTACAACAAGCCTTAGATAAAGGCTACACAGAACCCAATCCAAGAGAAGATTTAAGTGGTAACGATGTGGCTAGAAAACTTTTAATTCTAGCAAGAGAATTGGATTTACATAACGAATTGAGTGATGTTACTATAGAAAATTTAATCCCAGAACAATTAAGAACTATAGAAACAGAAGCCTTTTTACAATCGTTTGAAGAGATGAATACTGTTTTTCAAGACAAAAAAGAAGCACAAAAAGATAATCATGTATTACGATATATAGGAGACTTACATGGAGATTTAGCAGACGAAAAAGGAGCGAAGTTAGACGTGAAATTAGTGTCTGTGCCAAAACAATCACCATTAGGTGCCTTAAAAGGAGCCGATTCTATTTTCGAAATATATACAGAAAGTTATGGCGAAAACCCTATTGTAATTCAAGGCGCAGGCGCAGGCGCATTAGTAACAGCTAGAGGCGTTTTTGGAGATGTTTTACGATTAACAGAAAAAAACAACTAAAAACCATGAGCACTAAAAATATTGAAACCCAAGCCATACGCACACAAATAGAGCGATCACAATACTTAGAACATTCTAATCCGTTATACTTAACCTCTAGTTACGTTTTTGAAGACGCAGAAGACATGAGAGCCTCTTTTGCAGACGAAAAAGAACGTAATATTTATAGCCGTTACTCTAACCCTAATACTACAGAGTTTATAGAAAAAATTTGCAAAATGGAGGGTGCCGAACGTGGTTATGCATTTGCAACGGGTATGTCTGCAGTATTTTCAACCTTTGCAGCATTATTAAATTCAGGAGACCATATTGTGTCCTCACGAAATGTATTTGGTTCAACACAAACCATGTACAATAATATATTGCCAAAATGGAACATTTCTACAAGTTATTTCAAGTTGGATGAAATAGATAAAATAGAAAGCTTAATACAAACTAATACAAAAGTGCTATATGCTGAAAGTCCAACAAATCCAGCAGTAGACATATTAGATTTAGAACGATTAGGACAGATAGCAAAAAAGCATAATTTAATACTAATAATAGATAACTGTTTTGCAACACCCTATTTACAACAACCCATAAAATTTGGAGCAGATTTAGTAATACACTCTGCAACAAAACTAATAGATGGACAAGGCAGAGTTCTTGGAGGAGTAACCGTTGGTAAAGCAGATTTAATACAGCAAATCTATTTATTTTCTAGAAATACAGGGCCAGCATTATCACCATTTAATGCTTGGGTATTATCCAAAAGTTTAGAGACCCTACCGGTTAGAGTAGACAAGCATTGTGAAAATGCATTAAAAGTGGCGACTTTTTTAGAAAGTCATGATAAAGTAAACCTAGTAAAATATCCATTTTTAAAGTCGCACCCGCAATACAAATTAGCAAAAAAACAAATGAAGTTAGGAGGTAATGTTGTTGCTTTTGAAGTAAAAGGAGGTGTTAGTGCAGGACGACGATTTTTAAACGCTATTAAGTTGTTATCGTTATCTGCAAACTTAGGAGACACCAGAACGATAGTAACACATCCAGCCTCTACAACACATGCAAAACTATCTGAAGAAGATAGATTACAAACAGGAATAACAGGAGGATTAGTTAGAGTCTCAGTAGGCTTAGAACATGTAGATGATATTATTAATGATTTAAAACAAGCATTAGAACATTAGTAAGGTAAAAGCGGTGTTTTAAATTAAATACAAATAAGGAATGAGTACTATAAACGAGGACATAAAAAAAAGAATATTAGTGTTAGATGGTGCTATGGGGACTATGTTGCAACGCTATAATTTTACAGAAGAAGATTTTCGTGGCGAACGGTTTAAAGACTATCCAACACCCTTACAAGGTAACAATGATTTGTTGTCTTTAACACAACCGCAAGCCATTGCAGAAATTCATAAACAGTATTTTGAAGCAGGAGCAGATATTATAGAAACCAATACCTTTTCTGGAACTACCATTGCTATGGCAGATTACGATATGGAAGACTTGGTATACGAGTTAAACTACGAATCCGCAAAAATAGCAAAACAAGTCGCTAATGAATTTACAAAGAAAACACCTGAAAAACCACGTTACGTAGCAGGAAGTATTGGCCCTACCAACAGAACAGCCAGTATGTCGCCAGATGTTAACGACCCAGGCTATAGAGCAGTAACATTTAATGAATTAAGAATAGCCTATAAACAGCAAATAGAAGCATTACTAGATGGCGGAGCAGATATATTATTAGTAGAAACAGTATTCGATACACTAAATGCAAAAGCTGCTTTGTTTGCTATAGAAGAAGTTAAAGACGAACGTAAAATAGAAGTGCCCGTAATGCTAAGCGGAACAATTACAGATGCGAGTGGTAGAACACTATCTGGGCAAACAGCAGAAGCTTTTTTAATATCTATATCCCATATCCCTCTATTATCTGTTGGATTTAATTGTGCATTGGGAGCCAATTTATTACAACCACACTTAGAAGCTATAGCCTCTAAAACAAAATTTGCTGTTTCAGCACACCCCAACGCAGGACTACCCAATGCTTTTGGAGAGTATGATGAAACAGCAGAAGAAATGGCAAAGCAAATAGAAGCATACCTAGAGAAGGATTTAATAAATATTATAGGAGGTTGCTGTGGTACAACACCAGAACATATTTCGGCAATTGCAGATTTGGCCGCTAAATATAAGCCAAGACAAATAGGAAGGTAATGGACGATGTTAGATATTTAAAATTATCAGGTTTAGAACCATTGATAATTACGCCAGAAAGTAATTTTATAAATGTAGGAGAGCGTACTAATGTAGCAGGATCCCGTAAATTTTTACGCTTAATAAAAGAAGAGAAATTTGATGAGGCATTAGCTATAGCACGCCATCAAGTAGAAGGAGGAGCGCAAATTATCGATATTAATATGGATGATGGCTTAATTGATGGAAAAGAAGCCATGGTTCGTTTTTTAAATTTAATAGCAGCCGAACCAGATATTTGCCGAGTACCCATAATGATAGATAGCTCTAAATGGGAAATTATTGAAGCAGGATTGCAAGTAGTACAAGGAAAATGTGTTGTAAACTCTATAAGCTTAAAAGAAGGAGAAGACAAGTTTATTTGGGAAGCAACACAAATAAAACGCTATGGGGCCGCTGTTATAGTGATGGCTTTTGATGAGGTCGGGCAAGCAGATAATTACCAGCGTAGAATTGAGATTGCAGAACGATCATACAGAGTATTAGTAGATAAAGTAGGTTTTGCTACTGAAGACATTATTTTCGATTTAAATATTTTTCCTGTAGCAACAGGAATGGAGGAGCACAGAAAAAATGCTATAGATTTTATAGAAGCAACTCGCTGGGTACGCGAAAATTTACCACATGTAAGCGTAAGTGGAGGCGTTAGTAATGTATCGTTTTCATTTAGAGGAAATAATACAGTGCGCGAAGCAATGCACTCTGTGTTTTTATACTATGCCATTCAAGCCGGAATGAATATAGGGATTGTTAACCCTACCATGTTAGAAGTGTATGATGATATCCCTAAAGACTTATTAGAATATATAGAAGATGTTATTTTAGATAGACGAGAAGATGCCACAGAACGCTTATTAGAGTTTTCCGAAACCGTAAAAGGAAAGGTAAAAGAAGATGATGAAAAGGTTTTAGAATGGAGGAATCTGCCCCTGCAAGAAAGAATAACACATGCCTTAGTAAAAGGAATAGATACCTATATAGTAGAAGATGCAGAAGAAGCGCGTAAAAATGCAGAAAGACCACTTCATGTAATAGAAGGCCATTTAATGACAGGAATGAATGTGGTAGGAGATTTATTTGGAAGCGGTAAAATGTTTTTACCACAAGTAGTAAAATCTGCAAGAGTTATGAAAAAAGCGGTGGCCTACCTAAACCCTTTTATAGAAGCCGAAAAAGGAGAAAAACAACAAGCCTTAGGTAAAGTTTTAATGGCTACCGTAAAAGGAGACGTACACGATATAGGGAAAAATATAGTAAGTGTAGTTTTAGGATGTAATAATTACGAGATCGTAGATTTAGGTGTTATGGTACCGCCAGAAAAAATTATTGAAACCGCTATAAAAGAAAATGTAGACATTATTGGATTGAGTGGATTAATAACACCATCGCTAGATGAAATGGTGTATTTGGCAAAAGAAATGGAGAGAGAAAACTTTTCAGTGCCGTTATTAATAGGAGGCGCAACTACATCCAAAGCACATACAGCTGTAAAAATAGATACACAATATAAAAATGCAGTAGTACATGTAAATGATGCCTCTAGAGCAGTAACCGTTGTTGGCGATTTATTAAATAAAAAAACAGCAAATGCCTATGTTGTTGAGTTGAAAAAAAACTATGATGAGTTTCGGGATAAATTTTTAAAAAGAGGCAAAACTAAAACCTATATCTCAATAGAAGAAGCAAGAAAAAGAAAATATAAAATAGATTGGAATACAACCGAAATTGTAAAACCCAAAACAATAGGCATTCAATCCATTCAGGAATTTAACATTAACAAGCTAGAGGCCTATATAGATTGGTCACCGTTTTTTAGAAGTTGGGATCTACATGGCAAGTACCCAGACATCTTAAAAGATGAAATTGTGGGAAAGCAAGCCACAGAATTATTTGCAGATGCACAAGAACTACTTAAAAAAGTATTTAACGAAAAGCTATTAAAAGCAAAAGCTGTTTTCGGATTATTTCCAGCCAATACAGTAAATGATGATGATATTGAAGTTGAAAAATATGAAGAAGAAGAAAAAGAGCAATATAAATTTTTAACACTTCGTCAACAACTTAAAAAGCGAGAAGGAGTACCTAACCATGCATTAGCAGATTTTATAGCGCCAAAAGAAACAGGTATTCAAGATTATATAGGCGCCTTTTGTGTTAGTACAGGCTTTGGAACCAAAGCACTGGCAGATCAATTTGAAAAAGAAAATGACGATTATAATTCTATTATGATAAAAGCATTGGCCGATCGATTAGCAGAAGCTTTTGCAGAATATTTACACAAAGAAGTAAGAACCAAACATTGGGGCTATGACCAAAATGAAAACCTTACAAATAACGAGTTAATAAAAGAAAACTATAAAGGTATTAGGCCAGCGCCAGGCTATCCAGCTTGTCCAGACCATTTAGAAAAAACAACAATTTGGAAACTATTAAAAGTAGAAGAAACCATAGGTGTAAAACTAACCGAAAGTTTAGCCATGTGGCCAGCAGCTAGTGTTAGCGGTTATTATTTTGGAAATAAAGAAGCAAAATATTTTGGGTTAGGAAAAATTAAAGAGGACCAATTAAAAGATTACGCTAAGAGAAGAGCAGTAACAGACGCTATGGCTAGAAAATGGTTAAACCCCAATTTGGTAGGGACCTAGCAAAGAACGTACAAGTTAAATGAAAAAGCACAAATTAGAAATAAGGTTTGTACTACAAATACTATTGTTAACCACATTAGCTTTAATAGTCGCTTACCTTATTTAAAACTAAAAAAAAGAGTACGCGCAAGCGAATATAAATATGAAAGTCACAGAACATATAAAACAAGCAAACGGGAAAACACAATTTTCGTTTGAGATTTTACCCCCTTTAAAAGGACAGAATATTCAGTCTATTTTTGATAATATAGACCCATTAATGGAGTTTAATCCTCCATTTATAGATGTAACATACCATAGAGAAGAATACATATACAAAGATTTTGGAAACGGATTACTTAAAAAGCAAATTGTAAAAAAGCGCCCAGGAACGGTTGGTATATGTGCAGCCATTCAAAATAAGTACAGTGTAGATGCCATTCCTCATATATTATGTGGCGGATTTACAAAAGAAGATACAGAAAACTTTTTAATAGATTTAGATTTTTTAGGAATAGATAATGTTATGGCTCTGCGTGGAGATGCAGTAAAAAATGAAACCTATTTTACACCAGAAAAAGAAGGGCACAGTTATGCCAGCGAACTAGTCTCGCAAATTTCAGACTTAAATAAATCTACGTATTTAGATGAAGAATTACAAAACTGTTCCCCTACCGATTTTTGCATAGGTGTAGGTGCATATCCAGAAAAGCATATGGAAGCACCTAGTCTAGACAGTGACATTCATTTTTTAAAAAAGAAAATAAAAAATGGAGCAGAGTATATCGTCACTCAAATGTT
This sequence comes from Pontimicrobium sp. MEBiC01747, assembly GCF_053601635.1. Classification (NCBI taxonomy): domain Bacteria; kingdom Pseudomonadati; phylum Bacteroidota; class Flavobacteriia; order Flavobacteriales; family Flavobacteriaceae; genus Pontimicrobium; species Pontimicrobium sp. MEBiC01747. The sequence continues at coordinate 2,174 of NZ_JBSHNS010000122.1, read as the reverse complement.
TTTTGATAATCAAAAGTATTTCGATTTTGTAGATAAATGTAGAGCAGAAGGCATTACTGTACCAATAATTCCAGGCTTAAAACCAATAGCAACAAAAAAGCAGTTAAACTTATTACCACACCGCTTTCATGTAGATTTACCAGAAGCTTTAATACAAGACATTATTAAATGTAAAGACAATAAGCAAGTAAGACAAGTTGGGATAGAATGGTGTATAGAGCAATCTAAAGCTTTAAAAAAGAAAGGCATTCCTGTATTACATTATTACTCTATGGGGAAAAGTGATAATATTAAAGCAATTGCGACTCAATTGTTTTAAGTCGTTAAAAAGTATTAATTTTGTCCGTATGCTTTCAAAGAAAACAAAATACGGAATAAAGGCTATTGTATATTTAGCGAAACAAGAAGATAGAACGCCAGTTCAAATCGCAACCATTTCTAAAGAAGAAAGTATCTCCCTTAAATTTTTAGAAAGTATTTTGCTAACACTACGTAAAAATGGGCTTTTAGGCTCTAAAAAAGGTAAAGGAGGAGGATATTACCTGCTAAAAGAACCTAAAGAAATTAATATGGCTAATGTAATGCGGGTTTTAGAAGGACCAATAGCAATGGTGCCATGTGTGAGTTTAAATTTTTATGAAAAATGTGACGACTGTCCAGATGAAAATGCATGTGCAGTACATCGTTTAATGATTCAGGTAAGAGATAACTCATTAGAGATTTTCAGAAATACAACATTAGCAGATTTAGCAGATTTATAAATTTTTAACAATGCTTTTTTACTAAACCTTAGGTTTATATAAGTATAATTTATATGTTTGCATCATTATCCTAGTAAGTTGATAGGGTAAATAGGAATTAAAATATTTTATAATATGAATACTGCTTTAGAAATGAATAGAGATGTAGAAGTGAAAAAAAATATCTCAGAAGAAAAATTAAAGAGAAGTCTAGTAAAAACAATTAGTTGGCGAGTTGTGGGAACCATAGCTACAGTTGTAATCTCTTACATAATAACGGGCACTTTGGCATTAGCGTTTTCAATAGGCGTTATAGAATTAATATCAAAATTAGTGTTGTACTTCTTTCATGAACGTGCATGGAATAAAATAAAATGGGGGAAATAATGACGTTAGATATAGATAAAGTAAATAAAACACTAGAAAGTAAAACACCTTTACAAATAGTACAATGGGCAATTGGTTTTGCTAAAAAACCTATAGTAACTACAAACTTTAGACCTTACGAAGCAGCAATTTTAAATATAACGAGTGCTGTAAAAAAAGACATAAAAGTCATTTGGTGCGATACAGGATATAATACCCCAAATACCTATAAACATGCAGAAGTACTTATAAAACAATTAAACCTCAATATAAAACTATATGTACCTAAACAAACAACAGCACACAGAGATGTTGTTTTAGGAATACCAAGTGTAGAAGAATCAAACCATAAAATTTTTACCGAACAAGTTAAGCTAGAACCCTTTAAAAGAGCAATGGAAGATCATAAACCAGATGTTTGGTTTACAAACTTGCGTAGAGGCCAAACCTCTTTTAGAGACAGTATAAATATAATATCTCAGGACAAAAATGGAGTGCTTAAAGTGAGTCCGTTTTATAACTATACAGATGAAGAGTTAGATAAGTATCTAGAAACACATAAGCTGCCAAATGAATTTAAATATTACGATCCAACAAAACAACTAGAAAATAGAGAGTGCGGTTTACACGCATAAAAAAAGATGAAAGATACAGCAAGTATAAACCCGTTAGAAAATGAAGCTATTTATATAATAAGAGAAGTAGCTGCCCAATTTGAAAGACCAGTACTCCTGTTTTCAGGAGGAAAAGACTCAATAACTTTAGTGAGGTTGGCTCAAAAAGCATTTTACCCAGCAAAAATTCCATTTCCTTTAATGCATATAGATACAGGACATAATTTCCCAGAAACTATAGCATTTCGAGATCGACTAGTTAAAGAATTAGATTTAGAATTAATTGTTAGAAATGTTCAAGACTCTATAGACCAAGGAAAGGTAAGAGAAGAATCTGGAAAATACTCTAGTAGAAATGTATTGCAAACCACAACACTTTTAGACGCAATAGAAGAGTTTAAGTTCGATGCATGCATAGGAGGCGCTAGAAGAGACGAAGAAAAAGCAAGAGCAA
>NZ_JBSHNS010000121.1:0-12396 GCF_053601635.1 Pontimicrobium sp. MEBiC01747 | reverse complement strand
GATTTAGTTTCTAAAGAGCACTACAAGGAATTAAAGGAGTTAATCCCTAAATATACCTTTGAAAATCTATCAGATTTAAAACATCAAATAGACGATAAATATACCTATGGCGAGTTGCGCTTGGTTTTGAATGAACTAAGCAAGAACAGATAAAAGTTGTTAATATTATAACAATTAAAATAATTATGTTTAATTAATTTTTAAACTTGTTAAACAAAATTAAATTGTAATTGTCTTATGAAATATTCTCAACAAAAAATTAAGATCTCATTAATCACTTTTTTAATTACGCTAACAGTTTTTGCACAAGACTTTCAGGGCAAAGCATATTATTTTTCTAAATCGACTATGGATTTAGGGCGTTGGGGAGCAAAAATGAGTGAAGCTCAAAAAAAACAAATTAAAGAGCGATTAAAAAATAGACTAGAAAAAACGTATGTATTAACCTTTAATAAGGCAGAATCTATATTTGTAGAAGATGAAAAGCTAGATGCTATATCGGGCGCTACAGATTCGTGGGGTAAAAACTTTACGGCTGGAGACCAATATAAAAATGTAAAAACGAATGTATTAATTCAAAATCAAGAATTTTATGGAAAGCGTTTTCTAGTAAAAGATAAATTACAAAAAATAGACTGGAAACTAAGTACAGAAACTAAAAAAATAGGAGATTATAATTGTTATAAAGCTACAGCTATTATACCTACAGCTAGTTTAAAATGGTATAACTTTTCGTGGAGCGAACTTAGGCAAAAAGAAAACCAAAAAGAAGGAGAGATGCCAATGACAGTTGTAGAAGCTTGGTATACACCACAAATTCCAATAAGTCAAGGCCCATTAGAGTATTGGGGATTACCAGGGTTAATTTTAGAAGTAAGCGCAGATAATACAACAATGTTGTGTTATAAAATAACAATAAACCCAGAAGGGAAAGTTAAAATAGAAGCGCCAGATAGAGGGAAAGAAATTGCTAAATTAGAATACAAAGAAATTATTGTAAGTAAAATGCAAGAAATGAGAAATAATAGAGGAAGACGACGATAAGTTAATTTGCATTAATTACTATAATAGAAAAAGGCTTTAAAGTTTTAAACTTTAAAGCCTTTTTTATATTCTATAGTTTCAAGGATTAACCTTTGATAACACCTCTAGAAATTACAATTTTTTGAATCTCTGAAGTACCTTCGTAAATCTGAGTAATTTTTGCATCACGCATTAAACGCTCTACATGATATTCTTTAACAAAACCATTACCACCATGTATTTGTACAGCTTCAACAGTCTGTTCCATTGCTACTTTAGAGGCGTATAATTTTGCCATTGCACTAGACATATCGTAGTTATTACCTTGATCCTTATCCCATGCAGATTTCATAACTAATAGACGTGCCGCTTCAATTTCTGTAGCCATATCAGCTAATTTAAAAGCAATCGCTTGGTGGTTACAAATCTCTGTGCCAAATGCTTTACGCTCTTTAGAGTATTTAAGTGCTAATTCGTATGCACCAGCTGCAATACCTAAGGCTTGAGAAGCAATACCAATACGTCCACCAGATAAAGTTTTCATGGCGAATTTAAAACCAAATCCATCCTCACCAATTCTATTCTCTTTAGGTACTTTTACATCGTTAAATTGTAAAGTATGAGTATCACTACCTCTAATACCTAATTTGTCTTCTTTTGGTCCAACATCGAAACCTTCCATGCCTTTTTCAACAATAAAAGCATTAATACCTCTGTGTCCTTTTTCTCTGTCTGTTTGCGCAATTACTAAATAAACATCACTACGTCCACCATTAGTAATCCAGTTTTTTGTACCGTTTAAAACGTAATGGTCTCCCATGTCTATAGCAGTAGTTTTTTGCGAAGTTGCATCACTACCAGCTTCAGGCTCACTTAAACAAAATGCTCCAATAAATTCTCCTGTAGCTAATTTAGTAAGGTACTTTTGTTTTTGTTCTTCTGTTCCATAAGATTCTAAACCATAACAAACTAATGAGTTATTTACAGAAACCATTACAGAGGCAGAAGCATCAATTTTAGATAATTCCTCCATAATAAGAACATAAGAAATAGCATCCATTCCACTTCCTCCGTATTTAGGGTCTACCATAATACCCATAAATCCTAAATCTCCCATTTTACGAACTAATTCTTGAGGAAACTCTTGTTTCTCATCACGTTCTATAACACCAGGTAATAATTCGGTTTGTGCAAAATCACGAGCAGCGTCGCGTATCATTAAATGTTCTTCTGTAAGGCTAAAATCCATAATTGTAATAATTGTTGATTTGATAAAATAAGAGTGCAAATATAGCCTTTTATTAGCGTTTATTCAACAGATATTCCTATTTTTACTTTATATGATAAAAAGCGAATATAAAGTAATAGGCGTAATGTCTGGAACATCATTAGATGGAATAGATTTAGCACTAGTTACTTTTAATTATAATAAAAATTGGAGCTTTAAAATAGATAAAGCAGAAACGATTGCCTATCCTGAAAGTTGGATGAGTTTATTAAAGGAACTTGTCGACCATACTAAAGAAGAATTACAAAGTTTAGATACAGATTACACTATATATTTAGCAGGAGTAATAAATAACTTTGTAGAAAAGTATAATATACAAGATATTGATGCAGTTTGCTCTCATGGGCATACGGCATTACACAGACCTGAAGAGCAATTAACCTATCAAATAGGGAATTTACCTCAATTAGCAAGCTTAATACAACAAACAGTAGTTTGCGATTTTAGAGTACAAGATGTTGCTTTAGGTGGGCAAGGGGCTCCCTTAGTACCAATAGGAGATCAATTATTGTTTGCTAAATATGATTATTGTGTAAACTTAGGCGGTTTTGCTAATGTATCTACCATAATAGATTCTAAACGAATAGCTTTCGATATTTGTCCAGTAAATATTGTATTAAACGCTTATGTTTCAAAATTAGGTTTAGACTATGACGATAAAGGAACGCTAGCTTCAAAAGGAAGTGTAAATCTGGAATTATTAAACGAGTTAAACAGTATTCCGTTTTACAAAGAAACCTATCCAAAATCATTAGGTTTAGAATGGGTAAAAGAAATCGTATTTCCGTTAATTAATAGTTTTAATCTTTCAGTAGAGAATATTTTACGAACTGTAGTTGAGCATATCGCTATTCAAATAGTAAAAGTGATTAATGAAAAAGTAGAAGCTTCGTTATTAATAACTGGAGGAGGTGTATTTAATACATTTTTAATAGAACGAATAGAGGCTTTGAGCAATCATACTAAAATAATAATACCTTCAAAAGAAACAATAGAATATAAAGAAGCTTTAATTTTTGGGTTTTTAGGCGTTTTAAAATTAAGAAACGAAACTAATTGTTTAGCGAGTGTAACAGGAGCAAGTAGGGACCATTCTTCGGGTAAAGTCTTTACTATTAAAAATGGTTAATTTGTATAATTTAATAAAAAGGTAATTTAGTTAAATTTAAAAATATGTCTGGGCTAGTAACTAAAGAAACCAATAAAAGTGTTTCAGCATTTATAGAAACAATAGAAAATTCTTCTAAAAAAGAAGATAGCAAAAAACTCTTGTCTATAATGAAAGCAATAACAGGTGTTGAACCAAAAATATGGGGAGATAATTTTATTATAGGTTTTGGTAAGTATAAATACAAGCGCAAAGGAGGTAAGGACGAGTTTGAATGGTTTAACTTAGGCTTTGCTCCAAGAAAAACGAAAATAACCATCTATTTAACGTTAGATATTAGCAAAGAAGAAGATATACTTGTAAAATTAGGGAAATGTAAATTTGGAAAAGGATGCTTATATATTAATAAATTGGCAGATGTAAATGTTGAGGTTTTAAAACAATTAATAGAAAAGAGTAAAACAAATAGGTGGCATTAATTTTTATGGAAATGAGAAAAAAGAATTCTAAATTATAGATAACTTAAATAAATTTAATAATATAAATGGCTTTATTTTTAAAGCCATTTTTAGTTTTTTATATTTGTTGCTAATAAACTGAAAAACTTTCCACTTATGAATCAGCTTTAGCTACACTTTAATAAAATTTAAAGGGATAAATTATTAAAGTTAAAGAAGAATCAATCACACTATACATGAAAGAATTATTAAAAAAGTACGAAAATAAAACACCAGAAATAATATTTAATTGGAAGGACTCTGAAACAGAAGCAGAAGGCTGGACCGTAATAAACTCTCTTAGAGGTGGTGCTGCAGGAGGAGGAACTAGAATGAGAAAAGGGTTAGACGTTAATGAAGTGTTGTCGCTTGCTAAAACTATGGAAGTGAAATTTACAGTATCTGGACCTGCTATTGGCGGTGCAAAATCGGGAATAAACTTCGACCCAAAAGATCCTAGAAAAAAAGGTGTTTTAGAGCGTTGGTATAAAGCAGTTTCTCCTTTATTAAAAAGTTACTACGGAACAGGAGGAGACTTAAATGTAGATGAAATCCATGAAGTTATACCTATTACAGAAGAATCTGGAGTTTGGCACCCGCAAGAAGGTGTTTTTAATGGACATTTTAAACCAACAGAAGCCGATAAAATTAATAGAATAGGGCAGTTACGTCAAGGTGTAATTAAAGTTATTGAAAACCCAGGGTTCTCACCAGACGTAGCAAGAAAGTATACTATAGCAGATATGATTACAGGTTACGGAGTTGCCGAAGCTGTAAAAAGCTATTACGAAATTTATGGCGGTAGCGTTGTAGGAAAACGAGCTATAGTTCAAGGATTTGGAAATGTTGGGTCTGCAGCGGCATACTATTTAGCACAAATGGGAGCCAAAATTGTTGGTATTATAGATATTTCTGGAGGAGTTATTAATGAAAACGGATTTACTTTCGAAGAAATTACTAAGTTCTTTTTAACCAAAAACGGAAATACATTAGCAACAGATAATATGATTCCGTTTGCAGAGATGAATGAGAAAATTTGGTCTTTAGAAACAGAAATATTTGCCCCATGTGCAGCATCTAGGTTAATTACTCAAGATCAAATAGATCAAATGATAAGTACTGGCTTAGAAGTAATTTCTTGTGGAGCAAATGTGCCATTTGCAGATAAAGAAATTTTCTTTGGCTCAATTATGGAACACACAGATGAGAAAGTAAGTTTAATTCCAGATTTTATTTCAAACTGTGGAATGGCTAGAGTATTTGCATACTTTATGGAACGTAAAGTACAAATGACAGATGAGGCCATTTTTCAAGACACATCAAACATTATAAAACAAGCAATTCAAAACGTTTACGATAAAAGTTCTAGTAAAACAGAAATAAGTAAAACGGCATTTGAAATAGCATTAAAACAATTGGTATAAAAATAAGATGGAAACAGTAATAATTTTAGTATTTGTATTTGGTTATTTAGCCATTACATTAGAGCACAATATAAAAATAGATAAATTAATTCCTGCTTTAGTTATGATGGCTATAAGTTGGGCCTTAATATCATTAGGGATAGATTCCTTTACACAATGGTTTGATTCTGCAAATCATGGATTAGTAGAAGGCTATACAGCACTAGACCATGATAGTAAAATGCACTTAATGGAGGAAACTCTACTGCACCATTTAGGAAAAACCGCAGAGATTCTGGTGTTTTTATTAGGTGCTATGACTATTGTAGAAATCATAGATTACTTCGATGGGTTTTCAACCATAAAAAGTTTTATAAGAACTAAAAAGAAATCTAAAATACTTTGGATTTTTTGTGCATTAGCATTTGTTCTATCTGCAATAATAGATAACCTAACAGCTACAATTGTTTTAATATCTATTCTTCAAAAAATAGTAAAAGATAGAAGTGTACGTATTTGGTATGCAGGTTTAATTATTATAGCAGCTAATGCAGGAGGAGCATTCTCACCAATTGGAGACGTAACGACTACAATGCTTTGGATAGGCGATAAAGTATCTACAGGGCATTTATTCGGGTATTTATTTTTACCATCGTTATTATGTATGATAGTACCAGCAACAATAGCTTCTTTTTTACCAGCATTTAAAGGTGAATTAGAAGTAGAAGAAACAGAAGATAAACCTAAAAGTAGATTTAGTGGTACGATGCTATATTTAGGACTTGGTGCTATTATATTTGTGCCAATTTTTAAAGTAGTAACACACTTACCACCGTATGTAGGTATGATGCTATCTTTAGGAGTCGTAGCCATTTTTGCGGAAATATACAGTTCTTCAAAATTCAGTTTAACAGAAGTAGAAGGAGAAAGCGATGCACATGCGCACCATAGTCCAGTACACCACTCATTATCTAAAATAGAATTACCAAGTATATTATTTTTCTTAGGTATTTTAATGGCAGTAGCCGCATTAGAATCTTTAGGAACATTATTTGGTTTTGCATCAACATTAAAAACTGGAATCCCAATGATAGGAACGGAGATGGCAGGAACACAAGTATCAGATTTAGTTGTAATATTACTAGGTATAGGTTCGGCAGTTATAGATAACGTACCCTTAGTAGCAGCAAGTTTAGGAATGTTTACAGAACCATTAGATGACCAATTATGGCACTTTATAGCATACTCAGCAGGAACAGGAGGTAGTATGTTAATTATAGGTTCTGCCGCAGGAGTTGTAGCTATGGGAATGGAAAAAATAGACTTTTTCTGGTACCTTAAAAAGATCTCATGGCTAGCATTAACAGGGTTTTTAGCAGGAGCTTTAGGATTCTTATTAACAAGAACTTTATTTTAATTATACGTAATACAAAAAACAAACGTTATACCATTATTAAAACATAAAATATGTTAAACACATTATTACAAGAAACTGCACAAGATGCAGAAGCATTAGTAGATGGAGAACCAGTAGAAAAAACGTTATCCATAATAGAGTTAATAAGTAGTAGCGGAACAGCGGGAATTGTAATTATAGCTGTATTGTTTTTGCTTTTAATAATGGCAACATATATCTATTTCGAACGATTATTTGCAGTAAAAGAAGCCTCTAAAGTAGATGCAAATTTTATGAACCAAATAAAAAACTATGTTAGTGAGGGAAAAATAGATTCAGCACAAAACCTATGTTCACAAGCAAACTCACCAGTATCACGATTAATAAGTAAAGGGATTTCAAGAATAGGAAAACCGCTAGAAGACATAAATACAGCTATAGAAAATGCAGGTCGATTAGAAGTCTACAGCCTAGAAAAAAACGTAAGCGTTTTAGCCACTATCTCAGGAGCAGCCCCAATGATAGGGTTTTTAGGAACCGTGATAGGAATGATTATCTCAATTTTCGAAATTGCCAATTCTGGAGGTTCTATAGATATTAAAACACTAGCCGATGGATTATACACAGCGATGACTACAACAGTAGGCGGTTTAGTAGTAGGAATTGTAGCCTATATAGCCTATAACCATTTAGTCGTGAAAACCGATAAGGTAGTCTACCAAATGGAAGCGAATTCATTAGACTTTTTAGACTTATTAAACGAACCTGTATAGTATGAATTTAAGAGGAAGAAATAAAGTAACACCAGAATTCAATATGTCATCTATGACCGATATTGTATTCCTGCTACTTATCTTTTTTATGATTGCGTCTACATTGGTATCAGCCGAAGCGATAGATTTATTATTACCTAAATCATCGAGTAAAACCACGCAAACAAAAAGTGTATCAGTAAGTGTAAACAAAAAGAACCAATACTTTGTAAACATGAAGCAAGTGCCAAAAGGACAATTAGAAGCCGAAGTGTTAGCAAAAGCAGGAGGATCAAGCACTCCAACGATAACAATACGATCCGACCAAGATGTAGAAATGAAACATGTAGTATACATCATGGACATTGCTAATAGAAATAAAATAAAATCGACACTAGCAGTGAAATCACAATAGAGTAAATGAAAAAGCGGTTACTTATTTATCTAGTATTATTAGTAATAGCTGTAGTGTTAATGTTAACTTTAAAAAGGTCTGTTTATAACTCAAAATATAATAATGGCATAGATTTGGTATTACCAGAAGTAGAGGGTTTAAAACCAAAAGCAAAACCGCCTTTAGAAATCAATGTTAGAAGAAACGGAAAGTATCTAATAGGCAAAAATGAAGTTGAGAAAGATAGTTTAGAATTAAAAATGATTAATTTTATACTATCTGAAGATTATAAAAAAATAACAATTAAATCAGATCAAGATGTAGAGATGAAACATGTTATTTATGTTATGGATATTGCTAATAGAAATGGAATACCATCAGTTTTAGCAGTTCGTAATCAAGATTAAAAGAAAATAAAATGAAGTATTTAGAAACTAAACACGAACGTAATTCGGCAAAAATAACAACACTATTGTTGTTAATTCTATTACTGTTGTTATTTGTGGTAGGACCTCCATACTTAGATCCACCAGCAGAATATGGTGTTGCAGTTAATTTTGGAAATTCTAATGTAGGTAGCGGAGATGTGCAACCAGATAAACCAGTTAAATCACAAAATAATAATATAAATAAACCACTAGAAGAAGCACAGTCTCAACCAGAACAAGCAGAAACAAAACCTGAAGCAGCAGCGTCAAATGCACAATCTGAAGATGTTATTACTCAAGATTCTGAAGAAGCAATAGCTATAAAAAAGAAAGAGAAAGAAGCGAAAGCTAAGGCAAAAGCCGAAGCAGATGCTAAAGCCGAAGCAGATAGAATAGCTAAAGCAAAGGCAGCAGCAGAAGCAAAAAAGAAACAAGAAGAAGCCGATAAAAAAGCAAAGTTAGATGCTTTAATGGGAGGGCTTAATAATTCAGATGGAGAATCATCTGGAAGTGAAGGGGACGATAACCAAGCAGGAGATAAGGGGCAATTAAACGGTAACCCCTATGCTCCTAGTTATTTTGGAGACCCAGGAACAGGAAATGGAGGAGTAGGTTACGGATTAAATGGAAGAGGAAAACCATCTAGAAAAAAAATAGTTCCAGATTGTCAAGAAGAAGGGAGAGTTGTAGTAGAAATACATGTTGACCGATCAGGAAAAGTTATAAAAGCTATTCCAGGTAAAAAAGGAACCACAGGCGATTCTTGTTTATTTGAAGCTGCTAAAAAAACAGCTCTATCTCATAAATGGCCAGCAGACTCTAAAGCTCCTGTAAAGCAAATAGGTTTTGTAAAGATAGATTTCACAGTAGGACAATAGCTAATGACATATCAAGAAACCGTACAATGGATGTTCGCACAACTTCCAATGTATCAAAAACAAGGTAAAACAGCATTTAAAAAAGATTTATCTAATACTTTAGCTTTAGCAAAACACTTAAAACATCCAGAACATAAATTCAAATCTATTCATGTAGCAGGAACCAACGGTAAAGGTTCTACAAGCCACATGCTGGCTTCTGTATTACAAGAAGCAGGTTATAATGTTGGTTTATATACCTCTCCACATTTAAAAGATTTTAGAGAGCGTATAAAAATAAATGGAGTAGAAGTTAGTAAACAATATGTCATAGGTTTTATAAAACGAAATAAATCGTTTTTAAAAGCTCAGGAATTGTCTTTTTTTGAAATGACGGTAGGATTGGCTTTCGACTATTTTGCAAAACAAAAAGTAGATATTGCTATTATTGAAGTTGGGCTAGGAGGACGCTTAGATTCTACCAATATAATTACCCCAGAAGTTTCAGTAATAACTAATATAGGCTTAGATCATACCCAGTTTTTAGGAAATACACTACCAAAAATAGCGGCAGAAAAAGGTGGCATCATTAAACATAATATACCCGTTGTAGTGGGAGAAACACAATCTGAAACCGTTTCAGTGTTTACAACTTTAGCAGAAAAGCACAATGCAGAGATAGTATTTGCAGACCAAGAAGTAACAGCAGCCTATACCAGCGATTTAACAGGGAATTATCAGTATAAAAATATTAAAACAGTTGTTCAAACAATTAAAGTTTTAAATCGCAAAGGAAAATATACAGTTTCTAAAGAGCAACTTAAAAAAGGGTTACTTAATGTTGTAAAGAATACACAGCTATTAGGACGTTGGCAAATTTTACAAGAACAACCAAAAGTTATTTGCGACACGGCGCATAATAAAGAAGGTTTAACCTATACTATGCAACAATTACAACAAGAACAGTACGAGGAGCTACATATTGTTTTTGGAGTAGTTAACGATAAAAATTTGCAATCCGTTTTTGGAATACTACCTAAAAAAGCAATCTATTACCTCTGTAAACCTAATATTCCTAGAGGTATGGATGTACAACAATTAAAAACGGAGTTTCAAGCAGAAGGCTTTACAGCACAAGTGTGTAATTCCGTAAAAGAGGCTCACACCTTAGCTCTAGCTTCTGCAAAAAAAGAAGATGTTATCTATATAGGAGGTAGTACTTTTGTTGTAGCAGAAGTTGTTTAAAACCATATAAGTTGTAACTTTCAGGTTTCAAAATAAGAGTCTATAATAAATTATGTTAGAAATAATTAATCAAACGTTTTCCATAGCATTAAAAAGTAAAAAAGAAAACTTATCTACTTTCAATAGAAATATAGAAAGAATATATCATGAATTTGATGCATTGGGGTACCATATAGTCGATCCAATAGGACAAGCTTATAAAAATGAAATGACCGATGTAGAAGCCAATATAGTTGGAGATATTAATGGAAATATGAGTATTGTTAAGGTACTAAAACCTATTGTTTATAAAATTGAGGAAGGAGAAACAAAATTAATTCAAAAAGGAATAGTAATAGTAGAATAGTATATGAAAACTATAAATTTCGCTATAGATTTAGGCACAACAAACAGTCTTATTGCTAATTATAATAGTGGTAATATTAAAGTATATAATAACCCTTTAGGTTTAAAACAAACGTTACCATCTTGTGTTGCTTTTAGAGGAGGAAGAATAATTATAGGAGATAAAGCTCTAGATTATTTAGAAAAAGATGCAAAAAACGTAAGTATGCTTTTTAAGCGTAAAATGGGAACACAGGAAACCTATTTTATTCCATCTATAGAAAAAGAAATTTCTCCAATAGAACTATCATCATACATATTAAAAGAACTTAAAAATTTTGTTACAGACGATGTTAATTTAAATTCTATCGTTATAACAATCCCTGCATCTTTCGATACAATACAATCTAATGCTACTAAAAAAGCAGGCTACCTAGCTGGATTTAAAGAAGTAGTTTTATTACAAGAGCCAATTGCGGCATGTTTAGCTTATGCAAATACAGCTAATTTAGACATAACTGAAGCTCAAAAGTGGATTGTATACGATTTTGGAGGCGGAACTTTTGATGTCGCTTTGGTAGAAGTAAATGATAGAGAGCTAAAAGTAATAGACAACGAAGGTGATAATTTTTTAGGAGGAGCAGATTTTGATAATTTAATAGTAGAAAAAATTATTGTTCCTCTATTGGAAGAAAAATGTAACACCAATAATCTTTGGAAAAATATTAAAGCGAAGTCTAATAACTATAAAGGATTATATTTTGAACTTCTAAAAAAAGCAGAGGAAGTCAAAAAAGAACTATCTGTTTATGAACAATCGGAAATAGAATTAGATATAGCTATTGATGGAATTGAGTTGTTTGAAGAGATTATTATTACTAGAACTCAATTTGAAAATGTCATAGCAGATAAAGTAGCACAAACTATTGCACTTATAAAAAAAGTAATATCCCAGAATCAATTAATTAATTCTCAAATAGAACGTTTAATATTAATAGGAGGAAGTACTTATGTCCCTTATATAAGGGAGAAAATAAAAGAAGAAACAGGGATTTTAGTAGATTCAAGTATAAATCCAACATCTGCAGTTGTTGAAGGAGCTGCATACTATGCAGGATCTAAACCAGAATCTGTAGTAGAAGAAAAAGAAGATCTTTCTAAACAAACTTCGCAAGTTAAAGAAGACATTGAGTGTAATATTTTTTATGAACAAAACACAAGAGATTTAGAAGAATTAATTACTGGACGAGTAAGTTCTAACGATATTATCAGTTATAGAATAATAAGAACAGATGGAGGATACGATTCTAGTATAAAAGCATTAAATAATGCTTCATTTTCAGAGTTTGTTCCTCTATTAAAAGGACGATTAAATAAATTTAAAATTCAGTTATTAGATGGCAACCAAAATGTATTAAAAATAATAGATGATGTAGCCATTAATCAAGGTAGTTATAATGTTTTAGGGCAACCTTTGCCTATCGATATTTGTATGGAAATAGACGATATAGATGCCTCTACAACACGATTAGAGAAAATATTTGCAAAAGGCAGTATATTACCTTTAAAGAAGAAAATATATAAAACAGCTTCTAAAACTATATTACAAGGCTCAAAATCTAATTTAATTATTAATATTATTGAAGGAAAATCTAATGGCTTACCAAGCTCAGGACTTAGT
>NZ_JBSHNS010000120.1:0-70070 GCF_053601635.1 Pontimicrobium sp. MEBiC01747 | reverse complement strand
GGTCTTAGCTTTAATTTCCCTAATACATAGGATATTGTATAATTATTTAATCCTTCAAAATGAATTTGATTGATTCGTAAGCTATCTGGTGTTTGTATTTGTTTATTTTCTCTTGGTTTCTTTATTTGCTTTTTGGCTAGTGTTTTTAATTCAAGTGCTTTTAGTCTTGCTGCTATTTCTCCATTTTTAATAATCTGTTTTCCATAATCGAAAGACACAACATTAAATTTGGTAATATCTGGCTTAATGTAAATATCTGTTTTTTTCGATTTTATCTTCATGTCATTAATAGTCCGGAAATTATTAATCTGAAATAATATTTCTGGAGCCGATGATAGATCTAATCTATTGGATAATCCATCTTGTACATCTACTCCAATAATAATATCCATACCTCTTTCTTTTAGTTCATTTAAAGGGTAGTTATTAGTAACACCTCCATCTATTAATAGTTGGTTATTTATTACTACTGGTTGAAATAATGATGGGAAAGCTCCACTAGCTTTTATAGCTTGTGCTAAACTGCCTTTGTCTAAAAGTACTGGTTGCCCTGTTTCTATATCTGTTGCAATACATAAAAATGGAATGGGTAAGTCTTTAAATTCCTCAACATCGTTAACATGTAACGTTAGTTTAGAGAGTAAATTAAATGTATTTTGCCCTCTTGATAATGCCGAGGGTAGCTTTACTTTAAAATCATCGAAAGGTAATGTTATTGCATATTTTTCATCATTCTCTCTTTCGTAAAGTGTTTTAGCTGCTCTTGGGGTGTAATCGTTTATAATGTCATCAAAGTTTACACGTTTAAATATAGAGTCTATTTGTTTCCCCGAATATCCAGAAGAGTATAATGAGCCTATTATTGCTCCCATACTTGTTCCTGCAACATAGTCTACACGAATTCCTAAGCTATCTATAACTTTTAAAGCACCTATATGAGCTAAACCTTTAGCTCCACCTCCACTTAATACCAAACCTACTTTAGGTTCATTCGTGTTCTTCTCTTGAGCTTTAACTGTTAAGTTAAATACTAAAACTAGTAAAATAGCGACAATTACTGGCCTCATTTAATCGATTTCGTTTTTGTGATAATAATTATAAATTTTTTCTGCTTTAGACTTTCCTATAACAGCTTCTAGCTCGTCTAATTTAGCATTTGCAATACGTTTTACCGATTTAAATACTTTTAGTAAATCTACAATAGTTTTTTCACCTATTCCAGAAATAGTTTCTAGTTCTGTATTTAAAGCTTGTTTGCTTCTCCTGTTTCTGTGATGTTCAATACCAAAACGATGGGCTTCGTTTCTTAATTGCTGAATAATTTTCAGTGTTTCACTTTTTTTATCTAAATATAAGGGAATTGGATCATTTGGATAGAATAATTCTTCTAAACGTTTGGCAATACCTATAATTGCGATCTTTCCTCTTAGGTTTAAAGCGTCTAGACTTTTTAAAGCAGAAGACAGCTGCCCTTTTCCTCCATCTATTATAATTAATTGTGGTAATGGTTGTTGTTCTTCAGTCAAACGCTTATATCTTCTGTACACCACTTCTTCCATAGATGCAAAATCGTCTGGCCCTACAACTGTTTTTATATTAAAGTGACGATATTCTTTTTTGCTTGGTTTTCCGTTTTTAAAAACAACGCAAGCTGCTACTGGGTTTGTTCCTTGAATGTTAGAGTTATCAAAACATTCTATATGTCTAGGTTCTTCGCTTAAACGTAAGTCTTTTTGCATTTGCGCCATAACCCGTTTAACATGGCGGTCTGGGTCTGTAATTTTAACTTGTTTAAAACGTTCCATTCTGTAATATTTTGCATTACGTATGGATAAATCTAAAATTCGTTTTTTATCTCCTAATTGTGGTAAAGACACTTTAATGCCTTCTCCAACATCCACTTTAAAAGGTACATAAATTTCTTTAGAGTTAGAATTAAAACGTGCTCTAAGCTCCACAATAGCTAACTCTAATAACTCCTTATCGGTTTCGTCTAATTTCTTTTTAATTTCTAATGTATGTGATCGTATTATTGAACCATATGATATTTGAAGAAAATTAATATATCCATAGCTTTCATCGCTTACAATAGAAAAAACATCTACATTGCTAATTTTAGGATTAATAATGGTAGATTTTGCTTGATAGCCTTCTAAAACCTCTATTTTTTCTTTTATTTTCTGTGCTTCTTCAAATTGCATTTCTTCTGCAAAATCCTTCATCTGTTGTTTAAACTGATCTAGGGAATCTTTAAAATTCCCTTTTAAAATAGCTCTTATTGATGTAATGTTTTCATGATAACTTTGCTCAGTTTCTCTGCCTTCGCATGCGCCTTTACAATTTCCTAAATGATACTCTAAACAGACTTTATATTTACCTTCATTTATTTTTTCTTGAGATAAATGATAATTGCAAGTCCTTAGTTTATAGAGTCCTTTTATTAAGTCTAAGAGGGTTTTAACGGTTTTCATACTCGTGTAAGGGCCAAAATACTCACTTCCATCTTTTATAACACGTCGTGTAGGAAATATTCTAGGAAACCGCTCCTTTTTTATACAAATCCAAGGATATGTTTTATCGTCTTTTAATAAAACATTATAGCGCGGTTTATGTTTTTTAATAAGGTTATTTTCTAGCAGCAAGGCATCTGTTTCCGTTTCTACTACAATATGCTTTATGTTAACTATTTTTTTTACTAGAACTCTGGTTTTACCGTTATCGTGTGTTTTAGTAAAATAAGAACTTACTCTCTTTTTTAAGTTTTTAGCTTTACCTACGTATATTATATTATCATCAGCATCAAAATACTGGTATACTCCTGGAGAATTAGGTAAGGTTTTTAGCTGTATATCTAAAGCGGGCGCACTCATACCTCAAAGGTAATTATTTAAATGTTTTATTATAAAAATATAATGTGCTTTATACGTTATTTTTTTATTGATAGTCGAACAGATTATTTATTACATTGCACTTCTTTTTTAAATAAATGAACAAACAAATTATTGGTAGAACAGATAAAATAGATTTTCCAGAATTAAATTTATATGCTATTGATGCAAAAATAGATACTGGCGCTTATACTTCTGCTATACATTGCTCTAAAATTATTGAACAAGACAACACTTTAATCTGTACTTTTTTTAGTAAAGGACACCCTAATTTTAATGGCAGACGTATTGTTTTTAAAAAATATACACTTACAGACGTTAAAAGTAGTAATGGTTTTATTGAAAACAGGTATAAAGTAAAATCTAATGTTGTTTTTTTTGGTAAGACATACAAGATTAACTTAACTTTAAGCACCAGAGAAGAAATGAAATTCCCTGTACTTATTGGAAGGCAATTTTTAAAACAAAAATTCATGGTAGATGTAGATTTAGAAAACCTATCATATAATAACACCTTAAAATGAACATAGTTATATTATCTAGAAATGCAAATTTATATTCTACTGATCGATTAGTTGAAGAAGGGGAGAAACGTGGCCATAAGATAGAGGTTATAGACCCTCTAAAATGTGATATCATTATAGAAAAAGAAAAACCTTCTATATATTATAAAGATCGTTATTTAGACTATGTTGATGCAGTTATACCCAGAATTGGCGCATCGGTAACCTTTTACGGTTGCGCTGTTGTGAGACAGTTTGAAATGATGAATGTATTTACTACAGTAACTTCCGATTCTATTTTACGTTCTAGAGATAAGTTAAAGAGCTTACAACGTTTAAGTAAAGCTGGTATAGGCATGCCTAAAACTGTATTTACAAATTATTCTCGCGATGCTAAAGAAGTTATTAAATATGTTGGTGGAGCACCTGTTATAATAAAATTATTAGAAGGGACTCAAGGTCTTGGTGTTGTTTTAGCAGAAACTAAAAGTGCTGCCGAGTCCGTTTTAGAAGCTTTTAACGGCTTACAAGCACGGGTTATTGTTCAAGAATTTATTAAAGAAGCTAATGGTGCAGATTTACGAGCCCTAATAGTAGATGGGCAGGTTGTAGGCGCTATGAAACGTCAAGGTAAAGAAGGTGAGTTTCGTTCTAATCTTCACCGTGGCGGTTCTGCAAATATTATAAAATTAAGCCACGAAGAATTAAAACTAGCCATCCAAGCTGCCAAAGCGTTAAAACTCCCAGTTTGTGGTGTAGATATGCTACAATCGTCTAGAGGCCCTTTGCTTCTAGAAGTAAATTCTACACCAGGTCTTGAAGGCATAGAAAAAGCTACAGGGCGAAATATTGCAAAAAACATTATTGCTTTTATTGAAAAAAACACTAAGTAATATGGCTACTAAAAACGACCATGTTTTACATATTTTAGGGGAAGACATTAAGCTAGGCGAAAGTAAAGAGTTAAGCTTTAACCTTGCAAAATTACATACTCGTACACCTGTAGATGTTCCAGTAATAATTGAACGTTCAAAAAAACCCGGCCCTACTATTTTAATGACTGCGGGCATACATGGCGATGAAGTTAATGGTGTAGAAATTGTTAGACAGATTATAGCAAAGGGGATTAATAAACCCAAAATAGGTACTACTATTTGCATTCCTGTTCTTAATGTTTTTGGATTTATAAATATGGAAAGAGAGTTTCCAGATGGGCGTGATTTAAATCGTGTATTCCCAGGCAGTAAAAATGGATCTTTGGCCTCTAGAGTAGCCTATCAGTTAGTTACAGAAATTGTACCACATGTAGACTTTGTTCTAGATTTTCATACTGGTGGCGCACTTCGTTTTAATGCACCACAAATTAGAATACAAAAGGGTAATCGTGATTTTGATATTATTGCAGAAATTTTTGGGGCTCCTTTTATATTATATTCTAAAAACACAGGTAAAACCTTTAGAAATACGTGTAATAAAATGGGAATTCCTATTTTGTTATTTGAAGGAGGCAAATCATTTCATATAGATACTAATGTTACCAACACTGGTGTTAATGGTGCTAAACGTATTTTAGACCACTATGGAATGTTAAAAAAAATATTTAGTACTTCTAAGCCCAAAAAGCCTTGTATATATATAAGTGAAAGTAAATGGGTTCGTGCTAAATACTCTGGTATGTTTAAATCATCTGTTACTATAAACACTTACATTGAGAAAAACCAAAAAATTGGAAATATTACAGATCCTTATGGTAGGTTTAATTATTTTGTAAAAGCCCAAAACTCAGGTTATATTATTAATGTTAATGAGTCTCCTATTGTATATCAAGGAGATGCTTTATTTCATATTTCTACTGCTTTAATTGATTAAATTAAAAATATAATGACAAAGAAAGAGCTACGTAAACAGTATAAAACGCTTCGTAATACATTAACCAAGACAGATATTGAAGACCTAAGTTTATCTATAGCCAATCAATTATTAACTTTAGATATTTGGAATTTTAGTTTTTACCATATCTTTTTATCTATTGAAACTCTAAAAGAAATCAATACAGATTACATCCTTAATATTTTATCGGGAAAGGACAAAAATATTGTAATTTCAAAATGCAACTTTAATACCTATGAACTTACAAATTATTTATTAACTGATGCTACTTCTATAAAACTAAACACATTTAACATTCCTGAACCTGTTGATGGAATTGAAATTAATGATTCAAAAATAGATGTTGTTTTCGTGCCACTTTTAGCATTCGACATAATGGGTAATAGAGTCGGTTATGGTAAAGGGTTTTATGATAAGTTTTTATCCAATTGTAAACCAGAAACACTAAAAATAGGGCTCTCTTTTTTTGAAGCCGAAACTATAATAGAAGGGCTAAACGAAGCAGATATTCCTTTAAATTTCTGTGTAACCCCAAAAAAGATTTATCGGTTTTAAAGCCCAAAAATATCGTTTAAAATCGTTTTTAATCGATTAATGACATAAAGTTCTTATATTTGCTTTTACGACCTACTTTTTGTCATCATGGTAAAAAATGAACTTTTTCAAAATGTTATTGACAATCTCGATATTGGCTATTGGGAGTTAAAAAATAATACTAGTTATTGGTCTTCTGCGTTTATCTCTGATTTAGGGTATAAACAAAGCGAAATTGCCACGAAATTAGATTTCTTTCTTGAACGATTAATTCATAAAAATGACAAAGCATTATTTAGAGATAACTTCTTTAGTTTGGTAGAAAATAATGTTGGTTTTAAACAAAATATTCAAATAAAAAAAAAGACTAACGAGTATAAAGAATATACTTGTAAAACAAATTCTGTACTACCAGTAAATATCCATGATACTTCTAAGATTATTTTCTTTTTTGAAAATAAAATTAAAACGAATGCCAAAGTTAAAGATAATAACTTCTACTATCGTGAAAGTGCAGAGATGACATCTACAGGAAGTTGGTATGTAGATTTTTTAGATCAAAAAAGCTATTGGGATAAAGAGACTAGGCGCATTATGGAATATCCCGAAGATTATATTCCTTCTTTAAAAAACTCATCGCATTATTATGCAGAAGAGCACCATCAACTAGCTGCAGATTTATTTTTTAAATGTGCAATGGCAGGCACACCTTTTAACACAGAAATTAAAATGGTTACTGCAAATAAGCGTGTATTCTGGGCCAAAGCAATAGGAAAACCTGTTTACAATGACGAACAGGATATTATAGGTATTAGAGGTGTTTTTCAAGATATAGATGAAGAAAAATTAAAAACGTTACACTTACAAAAAACAGCAGATATTATAGCTTCTCAAAACTCGAGGCTATTCAATTTTGCTCATATAGTTTCTCATAATTTAAGGTCTCACACTAGTAACTTATCTCTTATTGTACAACTTATAGAGGACTTAAAATCTGTAGAGGAAAAACTAGAGTTAATAGGTAGTATTAAAGATATTTCTGAAAGCTTAAATACCACTATAGAGCATTTAAACGATATTGTAACGATACAAACTAAAACAGACCAAAATAAAATAATAATTGCTTTCGAGGATACACTACAAACTGTATTAAAATCTATAAACCATCTTGTAACCAAAGACAATACTGTAGTAGAGTTTGATTTTTCTATGGCACAAACCATCAAATATATTCCCGCCTATTTGGAAAGCATCATGCTTAACCTAATCACTAATGCTATAAAATATAAACATGAAAAGCGTAATGCGATTATTAAATTAAAAACATATATTGAAAACAATAAAATAATTCTCGAAGTTTCAGATAACGGGCAAGGAATAGACTTGAATAAGTTTGGAAAAAAACTATTTGGTATGTATAATACTTTTCATTATAATGAAGATGCTGTTGGCATTGGTCTATTTATTACAAAAAACCAAATAGAGTCCTTGAACGGAGAAATTTTTGTTGATAGTAAAGTAGGAAAAGGAACAACTTTTAAAATTCAATTTTAACTTTATGGCGTACACACCAGTAGAACTAGCATGTATTATTGATGATGATAGTATTTATGTTAATCTTGTAAAGCGTATTATAGAAACCAGAAAATTATGTAAAAACCTACTCGTATTTAATGATGGAAAAGAAAGCATAGATTACTTTAAAACCTTATTACAAAATTTAACCACAAATAAAATTCCAGATATTATTTTCCTAGATATTAATATGCCTATTATGGATGGATGGGAGTTTCTAGAGCATTTTACACAAATAAAACCGCGCTTTAATAAAACTGTAACTTTATATATTGTAAGCTCATCTATAAACCCAATAGATATTAATAGAGCAAAGTCTTTAACCAGTGTAACCGATTATTTAATTAAACCCATTAACATAAACGATTTTGAAGATCTTTTTAAAAAAAGTGCTTAGAATTGATTTAATACCTTAATACAACTAGGCTTTTTCTGTCATCTTTGGAAATGCTTTTTTATTAAAAAAGATTAATATCCCAAACCCTATGCTTATTGCAACGTCTGCAATATTAAATACTGGTTCAAAAAAATTAAAGCGCCTACCTCCATATACTGGTAACCAATCTGGTAAATCACCTTCCCATATTGGCATGTACAACATATCTACGACTTTACCATGCAGTAAAGTGTCATAACCTTTTTCTGGTAAAAATGTAGCAATCTGAGCATGACTATCATTAAATATAACACCATAAAAAACAGAATCTATAATATTACCAAGAGCGCCAGCAAAAATAAAAATCAAAGCTATTATTAACACTTTAGATTTTTGTTTTTTAATAGTACTATAAAGCCAATAGCCTATTCCCATAATAGCAAAAATTCTAAAAACGGTTAAGCTTAACTTAGCTGCTCGGTCACTTATAAAAGGGATAATATCACTTAGTTTTGTTCCCCAAGCCATCCCATCATTTTCAATAAAATAAATTTTAAACCAATTAAAAACAGTAACGTCTTCTCCTAATTGAAAATGCAGTTTAATGTAAATTTTACTTACTTGATCTATAAGTAATAATAGAATGATAAATATTGAGGCTTTTTTTAATGACATATATTCTTTAAAATAATCTATGCTAAAATATAAGTTTATTTTTTAGTATTCGTAATACTTATATTTCCATTAACAGAATTTAATTTTATTTCATTATTTCCCGAGGCTATTTCTTCTCTAATTATGGTCCCAGTTTTAGTATATGCCTCTACTCTAGCATAATTAGTATTAAGCTTAATTTGTCCCTCAATAGTATTTATAATAGCATTACCTGTAAAGGATTTTAACGCACAGTTTCCTTGATACAATTCTAAAATTAAAGTATTATAGACTCCAAAAACCTCAGCAGAAGCGATGTTGCTTTTACCGTAAATGTTTAGATATTCTGGCACTATTAATTCTAGTTCTATAGATATTACTTTATGAGCGCTTAACTTATCGTTATGGTTTACGTATAAGGGCTGATAAGCACTAGAAATCACCAAGGAATCTTGTTTTATAGTTGACAAAACAACAATATCCTCACTATATTCTCCTTCACTTTTTGTTTTTAGTGTAATTGTTGCAACGGGTCCCGATGTTAATTTTATATTAAACATATCATCGCCTTCAATAACAACTGTCGTTATATTTTTAGCATCTATAGTGCTCTCAATTACTTTTTGAGCTTTCATGTTAATTGAAAACAATAGGATGATACTATACGCTAAATATTTCATTAAATAATTCACATTACTCTACTTACAAAAACTATACTACTATTTTATAATACAACACAAATATATTAAATGCCTGTTATGCATTTAACAGCTAATCTCTAAACACAGCACCCCTTTAATTAAATTCCAAAAACACGTGTTTCTACTCTTTTAATAACCCCAAATAAACTATAATTTGGCATTATAATAATTAATGATACGGCGGAAATCGAAAAGCCTAATAGAGTAGATATTATTAAAATTTTAATTATGCCACAATTTAGTATTATAAACAGAACTAACCTTCCTATAGTAGTTAGTTTCGATAATCAAAATGTAAATGTAGATGGTATGGGCACGAGTCCAAATCATCAAGTAGGTACTTTTAACCCTGTTATTATTTCTTTTAATGGCGTATTTCCGAATCTTAATTTAAATGCTCCAACACCTATTCAGGGTAATGGTCCTTTTAAACTCACTATTAAAACACCGCATAACAATCCAGCGGGAGCACCTACTGCTCGTTTTATTAGTATGCAGATATAAAAAAACTGTTTAAAAAGCATAATAATCATCTTTCCAAATGTGTTTTTAGAATCCCATTAAACTTATTTTAAATTGTTACAGGGAAACCAAACCTGATTCGGTTTAACGAAAATTTCACTTTTTAAACAGCCTTTATTTATTATAAAAGTTCTCGTTTAAAAACTTTATTTCTGCATATTTTTAGCTTCAATGCTTAAGGTAGCATGTGGTACTAACTCTAGGCGTTTAGCATTAATTAGTTTTCCTGTAACACGGCAAATACCATAGGTTTTATTTTCTATTCTAATAATAGCATTTTTTAAATCCCTAATAAATTTTTCTTGTCTTATAGCTAATTGAGAGTTAGACTCTTTACTCATTACAGCACTTCCCTCATCAAAAGCCTTAAACGTAGGTGACGTATCATCTGTACCATTATTATGGTCATTCATATACGCACTTTTAATTAGTTCTAAATCGTGTTGTGCCTTTTCTATTTTATCTAATATAAGCGCTTTGAATTCTGCCAATTTCTCATCTGAGTATCTTACTTTATTTTCTATTGCCATAATCTTAATGTTTTTGAATAAATAACTTTGTTTCTATTGCATCGAATGCAATATCTATACCGTTATCTATTTGGTCCATAATTTCAAGATTCTCCGTTAATGTTTCTGTCTTGATATACTCTAAATTATTTTGAACTGCTTGTACAATTTGACTCTCCTTCATTAACTGTACATTAATTTTATCTGTTACTTCAAATCCTGAATCTTTACGTAAATTTTGAATACGGTTTACGAGCTCACGTGCAATACCTTCTTCTCGTAAATTTTCAGAAATTGTAACATCTAACGCAACTGTTAACGTTCCTTCATTTGCTACAAGCCATCCTTCAATGTCCTGCGATGTTATTTCAACATCATTGAGTTCTAAAATAATATTTTTTCCGTTACACTCGACATCTAGTGTTCCTTTTTGTTCAATTATTTTTATATCTTCAGATGTAAGCTTCTGAATTTCAGAAGCAATTGCTTTCATGTCTTTACCAAAACGAGGGCCTAGTGCTTTAAAATTAGGTTTTATTTGCTTTACTAAAATATCTGAAGCATCATCTAAAAGCTCCACTTCCTTTACATTAACCTCATGCTTTATTAAATCGGAAACTGCTAAAATTTCTTCTTTCTGTTGGGCATTATCAACAGGTATCATAATTTTTTGCAATGGCTGGCGTACTTTTATCTTTTCTTTAGCTCTTAACGATAAAACTAATGATGATATTGTTTGCGCACTTTCCATTTTTCTTTCTAAAGACTTATCTATAAGGGTTTCATCCACTTTTGGGAACTCCGCCAAATGTACACTTTCAAACTGTTCTGTTTGTGTCGTTTTCGTTAAGTCTAGGTAAAGTTTATCCATAAAAAATGGTGCAATTGGTGCTCCAAGTTTTGCTATGGTTACCATACATGTGTATAATGTTTGGTATGCCGATATTTTATCTTGTTGGTAATCGCCTTTCCAGAAACGTCTTCTACTTAAACGCACATACCAGTTACTTAAATAGTCTTGTGTAAAGTTAGAAATTGCTCGGGCCGCTTTTGTTGGCTCGTATTCTGCATAATACTCGTCTACTTTTTGAATTAAGGTATTTAATTCAGACAGTATCCAACGGTCTATTTCTGGTCTATCTGCAATAGCTATATCTGCTTCTGCATAAGTAAACTTATCTAAGTTAGTGTATAGTTGAAAAAATGAATAGGTATTATATAATGTTCCAAAGAACTTACGTTTTACTTCTTCTATGCCATCGATATCGAACTTTAAGTTGTCCCACGGGTTTGCATTAGCAATCATGTACCAACGTGTAGCATCTGCTCCGTAAGTATCTAAGGTTTCAAAAGGATCTGTTGCGTTACCTAAGCGCTTAGACATTTTTTGCCCGTTTTTATCTAGAACTAATCCGTTAGAGACTACATTTTTATAGGCTACAGAATCGAAAACCATAGTTCCTATAGCATGTAATGTATAGAACCACCCTCTGGTTTGATCTACTCCTTCTGCTATAAAATCTGCTGGAAACGATTTATTCTCATCTATTAACTCTTTATTTTCAAATGGGTAGTGCCACTGTGCATAAGGCATAGATCCAGAATCGAACCAAACATCTATTAAATCGCTCTCTCTGCGCATTGGTTGTCCAGATGGTGATACTAATGTTATTTGGTCTACTATATTTTTATGTAAATCTAACTTTGCATAGTTTTCTTCGGAGTTATTCCCAACTTCAAAATCTGCAAAAATATCTTCTTTTAACACACCTGCTTTAACCGCCTTTGCCATTTCTGCTTTTAATTCTTCTACAGAACCTATACAGATTTCTTCTTTGCCATCTTCTGTCCTCCATATTGGCAACGGAATTCCCCAATAACGCGAACGCGATAAATTCCAATCGTTTGCATTAGCTAACCAATTACCAAAACGTCCAGTTCCTGTAGATTCTGGCTTCCAGTTAATGGTTGTATTTAGCTCGTGCATGCGTCCTTTTACATCTGTAATTTTTATAAACCATGAGTCTAATGGGTAGTATAGTATTGGTTTATCTGTACGCCAACAATGCGGATAGTTGTGCTTATATTTTTCAACCTTAAAGGCTTTGTTTTCTTCTTTTAACTTAATGGCAAGCTCTACGTCTATTGAACGTTCTGGTGCTTCGCCATCCTTATAATATTCGTTTTTAACGTACTTACCACCAAACTCTTTCATTTCTGGTCTAAAACGACCTTGTAAATCTACCAGTGGTACTAAATTGTCATTCTCGTCTTTTACTAATAGTGGTGGGACTTCTGGTGATGCCTGTTTAGCTACCAAAGCATCATCTGCTCCAAATGTTGGTGCTGTGTGTACTATTCCTGTTCCATCTTCCGTTGTTACAAAATCTCCAGAAATAACTCTAAAGGCATGTTCTGGATTATCGTTTGGTAATGCATACGGTAATAATTGCTCGTACTTTATACCAACTAAATCTTTTCCTTTAAACTCTTTTACAACATAAAATGGTATTTTTTTATCGCCACTTTTGTATTCTAAAAGTGCTGATTTTTCTTCAACTTGCACATTGTTTTTCCCTCCAAATTGTTTTCCAACTAATGGTTTTGCCAAAATCACATTCATTGGTTTAAATGTGTATTGGTTATAGGTTTCAACTAAAACATAGTCAATTTTAGGTCCAACGGTTAATGCTGTGTTACTTGGCAAGGTCCAAGGTGTCGTAGTCCAAGCTAGGAAATGAATATCGCCTTCGTTTTGTAAAAAGTCTGGTAATGTACTCTCTATAGCTTTAAATTGAGCAACTATTGTGGTGTCTGTTACATCTTGGTACGCGCCAGGTTGGTTAACTTCGTGAGAACTTAATCCTGTTCCTGCTTTTGGTGAATACGGCTGTATAGTGTAGCCTTTATACATTAATTTCTTAGTGTAAATCTCTTTTAATAGCCACCATACACTTTCCATGTATTTTGGCTCGTAGGTAATATATGGATCATCCATATCTACCCAGTATCCCATTTTTTGGGTTAAGTTATTCCAGATATCTGTGTAACGCATTACTGCTTTACGGCATGCTGCGTTATAATCTTCTACAGAAATGGTTTTCCCTATGTCTTCTTTTGTAATCCCTAATTCCTTCTCTACCCCAAGTTCTATTGGCAAACCATGTGTATCCCAACCTGCTTTACGCTTTACTTGAAACCCTTTCATGGTTTTGTAACGTGGAAAAATATCTTTAATAGCTCGTGCTAAAACGTGGTGTACTCCTGGTAATCCGTTTGCAGATGGAGGTCCTTCGAAAAATACGTAAGGTGCCGCGCCTTCTCTAGTGGTTACACTCTTTTCAAAGATATTATTGTCCTTCCAATACTCTAGTATTTCACTTGCTACGTTTGGTAAGTTAAGTCCTTTATATTCAGGGAATCCTGCACTCATTTTTTCTGATTTATTATAAGAAATGCGAAATTAAGGAATTTTGCGAAAAAAGTGCGTGTTATTGAGGGGAAATGGTGAGTTTATAAACTGGATAATTAGTATTAATAAACTATTTACCTTTAGATATTGTAGTTTTTGTTATCCCTTCAATAATTTTCGTAATAGGTAAAACTTGTAATAACGATTTTATAGCTTCATTTACTGCTTTCATTTTTTTAGTTGGCATTATCCAATAAATTATTATTAAAGCTAAAAACGTGAGGCATAAAACTGGTATTATTTCTTTCATCTTAATTACTGTATTTATGTAAATTGAAATAATTACTTTTCAACCAACAATACAATATTATGAATTAAACAACTATTAATAAGACTATTACCAAACTCAATCTTAACACAATGTAAACATTACCAGTGTTAACAACTCATATTTTTTGTTAACAACAGAAAAGAAATAATTAATCCAATTTATCCGTCAATTTCGCAAACACTTTTTTGGCATCTTTACCTTCATACAAAATGCTATACACAGCTTTTATAATAGGCATTTGCGTTTTTTTAGTGTTTTTCTGATTAATTAAAAACGCACTTTTAGTCGCATAGTAACCTTCTGCTACCATATTCATTTCCATTTGTGCAGATTTTACGGTGTAGCCCTTACCTATCATGTTACCAAACATTCTGTTTCTAGAAAACACAGAATAGCCTGTTACTAATAAATCGCCTAAGTAGGCCGAATTATTAATATTACGTTTCATTTTATGTACTTTTTTAATAAAACGTTTCATTTCGCGAATAGCATTACTCATAAGCACACTCTGGAAATTATCTCCATACCCTAATCCATGTGCTATTCCTGCTGCAATAGCATAAATGTTTTTAAGCATTACCGCGTATTCTGTACCAATGATATCATCGCTAATTTTAGTTTTTATATAACTACTAGATAAGGCATTGGCAATACTTTCTGCTTTTGTTGGGTCTGCACAAGATATGGTAAGGTAAGACAATCGTTCTAGCGCAACTTCTTCTGCATGACAGGGCCCAGCAATAACTCCTATATTTTCGAAAGGAATATTATAATAATCATGAAAATGTTCTCCTAGCAGCAATCCTGTTTCTGGCAAGATTCCTTTTACCGCAGACACCACCACTTTATTAGTAATATCTACTGTTAGTTTTTGTAATTCGGAATAAATAAAGGCTGATGGTATTACAAAAATAAGTACTTCGGCTTTACTAGCCATTTCATTTATATCATTACTTAGCTCTAATTGCTCTAAATGAAATTCTACAGAACTTAAATAACTAGGATTGTGTTGTTCTTTTAGTAAATGCTCTTTGGTATACACGCTACGCATGTACCACCCAACCTTTGTTTCATTTTCACATAACATCTTCACTATGGCTGTTGCCCAACTTCCTGAACCAAAAACGGCATATTTTAATGCTTTACTCATAAGGTATTATCTATAAATAGAGTTTCAAAAGTACACAAAATATTAGTCTTCTATATACAGTTAAACGTTAACTGTTTTAATTTTTGGCATGCGTTTTGAAATACTACTATTATCAATCCTTAAAACGAAACGAATATGAAAACGATAAAATTACTCTCGGTATTTGCCTTAGTGGCTACTTTATTTACTTCTTGTTATACAGAAGTTATTGTAGAAGACCCAATTGTTCCTGCTCCTAGTATTAGTTTAAATCAGCTTTTAAACACTCATGAGTTATGGTACGTAGATATTAATGAGACTGTTGGTTATGGAGAAACTCCTTTTTTACAGATTGCTTTTACGATCTCTTTTAAAAACGGTGTTTTATATGCTAATAATAATTTAGTTGGTATTGGCAGTCAAGGTAATGGATATGGTATTCCTGTTGGAAACTATAATGCTTATAACATGATTTTAGATATTAATCATGACATTGATGGTTTTGAAACTTTTGATGTCTATCAAGTAGATAGCAATACTATTGAATTATATAACCCAAATAACGATACGTCTTATTTTTTAAATGGTTACCAACGTTCTAATTTCGATTACGATTATGTATTTTACGATAACATTCATTACTTCATGCAAGAATATGAAGCTTGGGAAAAAACATATACTAGTGATTACGGCGCTTTAAATGAATTTGATAATGAAAACTTTTTACAGTTTTTATCTGGAGGAAACGATTCTACGTTTAGAAGTTCTCAAGATCCTGTAGGAACTAATCCAGATAACTTATTTTGGGATTACACAGGGATTTATGGTGTTAGTGATGTACCAGGTAATATGTATTTAAAAACTTTAACATTAGATTATGATTTCTTCGACAATGAATTCTTTGAGTTAAGCGTTATTAATGATGAAACGATAGAGTTGTTACACCCGTCATCTGGAACAGTATACGAGTTTAGAGGTAGAGGTTATATACAATACTTAAAAACTGGAACGACTGTAGATAAATCTAAACCGTCTGCACTAAAAAAACGTAAGCAAAGAAGTGCTAAAAAAGAGAATAAACGTGAAAACACACGTGTTAAATAAAATAGTGTGAAATGAAAAATTCTGCGAGTTAGAAAAATTTCATTAAAAATTTGGTTGGTTAGTTAGTAAAAACACCGTTTAAAAGCAATGTCTTTTAAGCGGTGTTTTTTTTATTACGCAAATAAAAAAAGCTTCAGCACGGCAATACTGAAGCTTTTAAAAATAATTATGGCATTAATTATTCAACTACTAACCTCTTAATAGTTTCTTTTGTATTCGTTTTTAAGTTTATAAAGTACATTCCACTTTGTAGGTTTTCAATATTTAATTGCGTTTTCAAAGTGTTTCTACTTAAAGTCTTATTTATTAATCGTTTTCCTTGAATATCGTAAACAATAATTTTTGCATCCTCATTTAACATAGCTCCTAGAGTAATATTAACTATAGTATTAGCTGGATTAGGATGTACTGTAAATGTATTATCTAGGCTAAATTCCTCTACAGATAAAGCTGGCTCTACAAACTCTGTGTTAAACGTATTAGTTATTACTGCTGCGTTAAAATCGAAATAAATCTCTGCTGTATTTGGTATAATTGTACCAATATTATATCCAGCTGTTGGCTTTATTTTATAATATACATATCCATTGCTTCCATCTGCATCTTGAGACTCTGCTGGTAAATTAATAGCATCAAAAAACCATGTTAATTGATTATCTACCGCTTTTAAAACAGCATCATGGCTAGTATGTAAAACTTCTAGTGTACTAACATCTAGTAAAGGGTTTATGGTATTCTCTATTCTTACATTAATTGCTTCTGCTGTTCCTACATTTTGAAACCTTACAGTGTAATACAAGTATTCGTTTGTGGTTATAAAATCTTCATATACTATTTCTGGGCCATGCGATTCTGTTATATCATTAGGGTCGTAAGAGCCAACGACTTCTTGACTTAGTACTGATGTGTTATTATCTACAACAATGTCATTTGCTGCTGTTGTATATGTAGCAGTATTTGTAACATATTCTCCTAGATTTACAGATGCAGGCACATTCATTTCTATCCACGCACCTCTTGTTTCTCCTGGTAATAAGTTTACAAAATTGAATGTAAATCCATTAGCATTAGAGGTTACCGTTACCTCTGGCGAAACATAACTTACTCCTAAATAATTTACTAATGGGTCGTTTATAAAAGTAACTGTTCCAGAATTTATTGTAGAATATCCTGTATTTTCTATAATTAGATAATTATAATAATCGAAACCTGGTCGTGGTGGTGCAGATGGAAATAAAGATACAGATAAGTCTTCGCATTGCGATTGCTCTGTTACAGGGAAGTCTATAGCTATTGTATTGCCTGAGGTTACGTTAACATTTTCAAAAAGCGATGTAGTTATTGTATAGCAACTTTCGTAACCTTCGTTTGTACTTAATGTAATATCGTAGGTATTAGCATCATCATAACTATAAATATTAAACCCTCCAGATGCCGCATTTACCGTTGTTATGTTAGTATCATTATTTTTTTCGTAAGTAAAAAAGCCATTTGTAAATGGTGTGTCTACTCCATTAAAAATACCATCGTTATTTTCATCTATAAAGGCATTAACTTCTATAATTCCAAAGTTATCAGTAGAACAGAAGACATCAAAATTAATAGGGTTTTCATCGGTACAACCAACTATTATAAAATCTGATTGTACATAAACTGTAATTGTATCTCCTGTAGATTCGAATGTTAAATTAGTAAGGTCTCCTTCATTTCCATACGGGCTCGCTGCATTTAAATTAGTTACGCCATCGGAATCTAAAACAATTAATTCATCCCAATTGTTTTCTACCATACCCGAATTAAAAACAACTCTTAAAGGGCTTCCATTACTACTAACAAAAGTATATTGTTGTGTCTCGTTATCTTCATAACAAAATGTTATGTTTTCTGGTGTTCCACATGTAATTGTTGTTGGGCAACTCTCTGAAATTAAATTAAAATCTACTATAGAGTAGCATGTACTTGAATTAGCATTTACTCTTACATATATTGTTTGCGGATTTACATACGCCGTATAACTATTAGCATTAGCTATTGAATTAACATCATTCTCTGCATCTTGTAGTGTTTCATAAAATTCTAATGTAATTGTGTTAGGGTCAATGCCGTTTAAAACCTGAGGTATTACTGTTGTTAAATCAAACACACCTAAAGTATCGCACGATACTAGATCTTGAGGTGTTTCAATTACTGGCGAGTTTCCTGCTCCAATAGTTACAAACTCAGTGCTTTCGCATCCTGTAACTGGATTTGTTATTGTTACCGAATAGAAACCTTCTGTTGTTACTAATATTGTAGGTGTTGTTTCGTTAGTATTCCATATATAATCGTAATTTGGATTCCCATTAGGATTTAATTCTAAGGTTTCTCCATTACAGATTATTAACCCTTGATCGAAACTTACATAAGGATGCTCGTTAACAATTAAGGTTAGTGTCGTTGTAACAACATCATTAGTTGCTATTTCTGTTACTTCAACTACAATCTCTTGTGGGTTACTCGTATTTGTAAAGGCCGTAGGATTTGAAATAACATTAGATTGGCTATCGTAATATATTACTTGATAATTTGATGCATTTAATCCATCTAAAATTGTAGGTTCTGCAGATGTTAAATCGAATGTTGCAATACCTTCTATTCCTTCGTTACAAAGTTCTAATGTTGCCTCATTAATTGCAAAAGGTGCATATTCTGTTTGCAGTATTAATTCTTCTACTGCATAACATCCTTGGGTTAAATCTTCTACTCTAGCAAATACGGTTTGTGTATTGGCTACAATATTATTGTATGGTGATGTTAAACTATTAACATTATTATATGCATCGTTTAAAGTTTCATGATAAGTAACTGCTAAAAAGGTACTCCCTCCTGTTATTTCATTGTCCTTATCAACTAAATTAAAGGCTGCAAAACCATCGTTATCCGTATCTATAACAACCAACGGTGTTGGGGGAACACTTTGTACTCCTAGTACATTTAAGTACAACTCTGTAAGACTACTACATCCTGTAGTGATATCTTCAACTTTTACATATAGTATTTGAGTATATGGTGTTGTGTTAGTATATAAGCTAGCAATAGAATTTATTCCTGCACTTGCATCTGCTTCTGTTTCGTAATAAGTTACGGCGTAGTTAATGTTTCCTTGCGAGAATTGAGTGTCGTAAATAGTTAAATCAAATGTCGCAAAACCACTACCTGTTTCATCGCAAACTATAGTGTCGTTTGGGTAAACTATTGGAGATGGATTTGCTATAATGTCAAAACTTACTATGTTAGACATACAGTCGCTTACTGTAGACACGGCAACTGCATATATAGTTTGCGGATTTACAAATGTAGTAAACGGGCTAGCTAAAGGATTTGTTTGCCCTATAGCGTCTTGCTCTGTTAAATAATAATATACATCATAGGTATTGGACGAAGACAAGTTAGCCAAAACCTCAGTGTCTTTAATTGCTAAATCTACTGTTACGTTACCACTACCTTGCTCATCGCAAATAACTAGATCTGTTGGAGTGTTTGCTACTGGAGGGGCTATAAACATTATATTTATAGCATCGCTGTAATCTGTTCCAGCAATAGTAGTAGTAACACTATACTCTCCCGATTGGGTTACAACTAGATAGGATAATGATTCTCCTGGGATTACTACACCTTCAAAAAACCAAATATAATTGGTTCCTGAAGTGTCTGTTTCAATAATATATTCACTTGCACATGTTTCTGCATCTGGTCCCAAATCTATTTGAGAAAATCCCGATACAGAAAACAATAACACAAATAATAATGGTAGTATTTTTTTCATGATAGTTTAGTAAGGGTTTTAATAAATTTATCTTTAACACTGCAGTTATTTAAATTAAGATAAATTCAATATCGATTAATTACTACTTAAACAATTCGTTTAAAAAAACTCCTACCTTCTGTTTTTTATTAATTAAAATAATTATCTAAAATAACCTGTATAATTATCTTAAATTTGCTCTAGCGTATAATAGCTAGAATTGTCTAAAAATACTATGGTTAACAAGCAAATATCCAGCACACAAAACTCTTTAATAAAACAGATTATTTTATTAAAAGAAAAATCTCGTGAACGGAAAAAAAATAAGCTTTTTATTATTGAAGGGGTACGCGAAATTGACCTAGCAATAAAAGGACATTATATTATTGAGACTGTTTTATTTTATCCTGAATTAATTTCTGAAAGCACAGTAAGAAGCAATATTAACCAAGACATTAACCTCATAGAAATTAGTAAAGAGGTCTATCAAAAAATAGCTTACAGAGAAACTACTGAAGGTATTATAGCTATTGCAAAAAGTAAAACCAATAGTATTGAAACTTTACGTTTTAATACTAATACGCCTTTAATTTTAATTGCCGAAGCGCCTGAAAAACCAGGCAACATTGGTGCTATACTTCGTACTGCTGATGCTGCAAAAGTAGATGCTGTAATTATAGCTAACCCAAAAACAGATTTATATAATCCTAACATTATACGCTCAAGTGTTGGTTGCATATTCACCAACCAAATAGCTACAGGTACAACAGACAGTATTATTCATTTTTTAAAGAATAATAATATTAATATTTATGCTGCTATTTTACAAGAATCTGTAGCATACCACACTCAAGATTTCACTAAACCAACGGCTATTGTAGTAGGTACTGAAGCTACAGGTCTAAGCCAAGAATGGCGAGATCATTCTACAAAAAATATAATCATCCCTATGCAAGGCGCTATAGATTCTATGAATGTTTCTGTTGCTGCAGGTATTCTTATTTTTGAAGCTAAAAGACAACGAAACTTTAACTAAATTATGACATCACAAACGCTATTTTATATATTAATTGCTATTTTAATTATTAGTTTTTTAATTGATACCATTTTAGATGCTTTAAACGCAAAACACTATAATGATGCAATTCCAGAGGAACTAAGTGATGTTTATGATGCTGTAGAATACAAAAAATCTCAGGCTTACAAAAAAACAAATTATAGATTTAGTATTTTAACCTCTACATTTTCTTTAGCATTAACACTAGCGTTCTTTTTATTTGATGGTTTTGCTTTTGTAGATGAATTAGCAAGACAACTTTCTACTAATACCATATTAATAACTTTGATCTTTTTTGGTATTATCATGATTGGTAGTGATATTTTAACGACTCCTTTTTCTTATTATAAAACCTTTGTTATAGAAGCCCGTTTTGGTTTTAACAAGACCACCAAAAAGACTTTTGTTTTAGATAAAATAAAAGGCTGGTTAATGACTATTATTGTTGGCGGAAGTATATTGGCGTTATTAACTTGGTTTTACCAAACTACTGGTAATTCGTTCTGGTTATATGCTTGGGGATTAATTACCATATTTACATTAGTCATGAATGTATTTTACTCCAAGTTAATTGTTCCTTTATTTAATAAGCAAACGCCTTTGGAAGATGGCTCTTTAAGAACTGCTATTTCTAACTATGCAAAAACGGTAGGTTTTAGTTTAGAGAACATTTTTGTTATCGATGGCTCTAAGCGAAGCACTAAAGCCAATGCTTATTTTTCGGGTTTTGGCAGTGAAAAACGTGTAACATTATACGATACTTTAATTAACGATTTAGAGGAAGAAGAAATAGTTGCTGTGTTAGCGCACGAAGTGGGGCACTACAAACGTAAACACATTATTTATAATTTATCTATTTCTATTATTATAACAGGCTTAACGCTTTATATTTTATCCATTTTTATTAGTAACCCATTACTATCTGAGGCTTTGGGTGTTAGTATTCCTAGTTTTCATATTGGGTTAATTTCTTTTGGTATTTTATATAGCCCATTATCTGAAATAACTGGGTTACTCATGAACTTGCTTTCACGTAAATTTGAGTATCAAGCAGACGATTATGCTAAAAACACATACAATGCAAAGCCTTTAATTGGCGCTTTAAAAAAACTAACTAAAAATAGTTTAAGTAATTTAACGCCACATCCTGCGTATGTATTTATGCATTATTCGCATCCTACACTGTTGGAGCGTATTCGTAATTTGAAAAAATAATTTACTCCACAACAAAATCAAAATATTGATTTTTAAAAGGCTCGCCACGAAGGGTAAAATGCCACCATTCTTGCAGGTAGTTTCTAAAACCACAATTTTTCATTACTTTTTGTAATAGGCTCCTGTTTTTTCGTTGCTCTCTATTTAGGCTACTGTTTTTTATCCAGGATTCACTTCCAAAAAAATCGTAAGGCGATCCCATGTCTAACTCTTTTCCTGTTTTCATATCTACAATTGTAATATCTACAGTACTGCCACTACTATGTCTAGATTTAGAGGCTATGTAACCTGCTTTAAATAAGTTCTTCTTTTTTACTTTAGGGTAAAAAGCAGCTTTCATTATTGTATCATTTACATCCTTAGCCCAACGCACAAAATGGTTTACCGCGCGTTGAGGTCTATACGAATCATAAATTTTAAGAGATAAATTTTGCTTATTTAATTCTGCTTGTGCCTTTTTTAAACCTAAAGCAGCTTCTTTGGTTAAAATGGCTTTATTTTCTTTATAACCATCTATAACTTCTCCCACAAAATTGTAATCTGTACAGTAACGTAACTCTATTTCTATATTAGGGACTACATCTTTTACATATACAAACCCTTCTGGTAATTGTGCAAAACAGAAGCTTACCATAAAAGTTAGTAAAAAGGTTAATTTTAATCGCATAGTTTTATGTTTATGTGCTAATTTAGAGAAATAAAATTTTAATTATGGTATTTACTTGGCATCTTTATGTAATGGTTTCGCTATATATTTTTGCAGGTATTATGCATTTTATAAGGCCAAAAATGTATTTACGTGTTATGCCTAGATATATACCTAACCCCAAATTAATGGTCTATTTAAGTGGTATTGCCGAAATTATATTAGGCCTAATGTTATGTTTCCCAACATTACAAACATTTGCTATTTATGGAATAATCCTTATGCTAATTGTATTTTTAGTGGTTCATTTTTATATGTTATCTGGAAAGAAAGCTTCCGCAGGAATTCCAAAATGGATTTTAATACTCCGCATTCCTTTACAGTTTGTTTTAATGTATTGGGCTTATCAATATTTATAATGTATGTTTCCAACTGAAGAGATAAAATTAGATTTGCCTGATGCAGACATTAGCTATTTTCCTAATTTCTTTAATATAGCAGAGGCTAATTTTTATTATAATACACTTTTAAAAGTAATTCCTTGGCAACAAGATGATATTACTGTTTTTGGAAAAACATACAAACAACCTAGATTAACAGCTTTATTTGCAGACAACAACAAGCCATACTCCTACTCTAACATTACTATGCAACCTCATAGTTTTAATAGTCATTTATTAGCTATCAAGGATAAATTAAAAATTAAAACCAATACGTCTTTTACAACATGTTTAGCTAATTTATATAGAGATGGTCAAGATAGTAACGGTTGGCATGCAGACAATGAAAAAGAATTAGGTAAAAACCCAGTAATTGCTTCTGTTACTTTTGGTGAAATGCGTCATTTTCATTTAAAACATAGAACAGATAAAACATTACGCGAAAAACTATTATTAGAGCATGGCAGCTTATTGTTAATGCAAGGCGAAACACAGCACCATTGGTTGCACCAAATAGCCAAAACAAAACGAGAAATACAACCGAGAATAAACTTAACGTTTAGAGTGATTAAATAATTTATAGTACGTGCAAAAAATAAGATTTACTGAAATAGAAACGTATAAAACCTAAAAAGCTGAGGTCCCTCAACCTCAGCTTTCAGTTATTTGCAAAATATGTATATTGTTAGATTTAGTATTGCTATATCAACAAATAGCGATGCAAATATTAATTAATTAATCCATTGAACTAAAAAGTATGTATTTTAGTACAATCCAAAAATAAAATTATAATTCTTACTAACCGTTAAAACGTGTTAATATTCGATGAAACGCACTTAATTTTAACAAAAAACAGTTGATTTTAACAAATAGCCGATGAAATACATGTTTTGTTAAGAGTTTTTTTCAATTTCTATCCAATAAATAAATGTAAATTTGCGTTATGTATATTATAATTGGCATTTTGTTTGCATAACTATCATTAATAAAACTTTTTTTAAATGAAATTAAAATTGTCTTTTCTTTTTATTGTAATGAGTACATTACTTTTCGCGCAAGAGAAAACATACTCTAGTCAAGATGTAGCTATTAACAAATTAATAGATGGGACATTATTAACCCCTAATAATGCGACGAAACCAAACCTGGTTATTATTATTGCTGGCTCTGGCCCTACAGACAGAGATGGAAATCAAAATTTTTTAAAAAGTAATAATTTAAAAAAATTAGCTGAAGGACTTAGCGCCCAAAATATAGCAACGTTTAGATACGATAAACGTATTGTAAAACAAATACGACGTGGTAACGTAGATTCGTCTATTTTATTTGATGACTTTGTAACTGATGCTGTATCGGTAATTGAATATTTTAAGAAAACCAAACGTTACAATGCCATATATGTGGCAGGACACAGCCAAGGTAGTCTTGTTGGTTTATTAGCTGCTAAAGGTAGAGCAGATGGTTTTATCTCTCTTGCTGGCGCAGGGCAATCTATAGACAACGTTATTATAGAGCAAGTTACCAAAACTGCACCTATGTTTACTGAGGATGCTAAAAGAGTTTTTGCTATTTTAAAAAAAGGAAAAACAACAAACGATTATCCGCAAGCCTTAGGTTCTATTTTTAATAAAGATGTACAACCTTTTATTGCGAATTGGATGTCTTACAATCCTAAAGAAGAGATAAAAAAACTAGATATGCCTATTCTTATTATTAATGGCACTAAAGATTTGCAGGTTTCTGAAGAGGAAGCAAAGCTTTTACATGATGCTGCACCTCAATCTACTTTAGCTATTATAGAAAAAATGAATCATATTTTAGTTCCAATTGAAGGGGATAGTTTAGAAAACTCTAAATCGTATAACGAAGCTTTTAGAAAATTATCTCCAGAGCTTTTAGAAACTATTGTGAGCTTTGTAGAAAAAAGTTAAGCGATTTAAAGCTTCTCGTTACAATTTCTCGTTTATCGAAATCATTGGAAGTAACCACTGAAACACATCATTCTTTTATTATGTTGTAATTGACTTATTTGTAAAAATTCATGTCATCAAGATACTGCCATACATTTTCGGGAAGTAATGGCTTCACATTTTTCCCTTCTTTTATTGCTTTACGTATCATGGTAGACGATATTTCCATAATAGGCGCTTCGACTCTATGTATTTTTTTATGGCCATTAAACTTGGTTTCTATAATACCTTCAGATATTCTAGGATATACATAAATATTATGATATTCTAAAATAAGTTCGTAATTCTTCCATTTATGAAACCCTTTTAAATTATCCTCTCCCATAATTAATGAAAACTCATGATTAGGGTATTTCTCTTTTAAATAGGTTAATGTATTTATAGTATAATTAGGTTGCGGCAATTTAAACTCTATATCGCTAGGTTTTAATTTTAAATAGTCTTTAGTTGCCAAATAGACCATTTCCAAACGTTGAAAATTATCTAATAGTGTACTTTTCTTTTTAAAAGGATTATGTGGTGTTACCACAAACCATACTTGGTCTAAATCGCTATTTTCTACCATTTGGTTTGCAATTACCATGTGCCCTATATGTATAGGATTAAAAGAGCCAAAATAGAGTCCTACCTTCATTTTATTTTTCTTTTAAAAAATCCCCAACTATGGTTTCTGCTTCTTTTAATGCTTTTTCTAAATTATCATTAACAATAATAACATCAAACGATCTAGCAGTAGCCAGTTCGGCAGGAGCTTTTGCTACACGCATGCTAATTTTTTCTTCGGTTTCCTCTCCTCTATTTTTTAATCGTCTTATTAATTCGTTTAAATCTGGCGGTTTTACAAAAACAGCTAAGGTTCTATCTGGGAATTTATCTTTAATACGGAGTCCTCCAGAAACATCTATATCAAAAATAACATGTTTTCCTAATGCCCAAAGTCGCTCTACTTCGCTCTTTAATGTGCCGTAAAAATTATCTCTATATACTTCCTCCCACTCTAAAAACTCGTCGGCTTTAATTTTATTTTTAAATTCCTGAAACGATAAAAAGTAGTAATCCTTACCGTCTACTTCTTGTCCTCTTGGTTCTCGAGAAGCAGCAGAAATAGAAAACGCTAAATTAAGTTCTTCTTGCTTTAATAAATGCTTTACTAATGTTGTTTTTCCTGAACCCGATGGTGCAGAGAATACTATAAGTTTTCCGTTATTTTTATTTGTCTTATCTAACACTGGGATCTCTTAATTTTAGTTTTTTATTAGAAATTTAATTATTAAAGCACATTTAAAAGTTGTTCTTTAATTTTCTCCAATTCATCTTTCATTTGTACAACTAATTGTTGCATTGGCGCATAATTACTTTTAGAACCAATAGTATTTATTTCTCTTCCCATTTCTTGTCCTATAAATCCTAATTTTTTTCCATTAGAGTCTTTAGAATTTAAGGCTTCTATAAAGTAATTTAAATGGTTTTTTAATCGTACTTTTTCTTCTGTAATATCAAATTTCTCAATATAATAGACTAGCTCTTGCTCAAAACGATTTTCATCATACTTTTCTCGTAATTCTTCTACTCCTTTTCTAAGTCGCTCTCTTACACCTTCTACACGCTCTGGATCCATTGCAATTACTTTTTCAAGTAAATCATCTATAATTGCTACTCGTTTTTTAAAATCTGCTTCCAAAACCTTCCCTTCATCTAGCCTGTAACTTTTAATGCTTTTAATAGCTTCT
This sequence comes from Pontimicrobium sp. MEBiC01747, assembly GCF_053601635.1. Classification (NCBI taxonomy): domain Bacteria; kingdom Pseudomonadati; phylum Bacteroidota; class Flavobacteriia; order Flavobacteriales; family Flavobacteriaceae; genus Pontimicrobium; species Pontimicrobium sp. MEBiC01747. Next base: position 43,100 of record NZ_JBSHNS010000120.1, on the reverse strand, counting down.
TTTATTTCAGTTTCTATGGTTTGCCATTCATTTTCATCTATTTCCTCTCGCTCTGTATTTAAAGCATCAGGAAAACGAACAGCCATTTTTAAAAGCTCTATCTCTTCTCCAGATGTTACTTCTTTTAACTGTTTCATATACTGCTTAACAACTGGTGTGTTAATTTTTGTAGAGGTATCTTCTGCAGTTGTTTCTACATATATAGAAAAATCTACTTTTCCTCTCACCAATTCTTTTGCAATTACTTTCCTTAGAGCCAATTCTTTTTCTCTGTAAATGGAAGGCATTCTTGCATTTAAATCCAGGTTTTTACTATTAAGAGATTTTAGCTCTATTGTTATTTTTTTTGTTGGTAACTGTACTACAGATTTACCATAACCTGTCATTGAATGTATCATAAACTATTTTATAAAGTTGAGCAAAGGTAATGAAAACAGATGCTTTAGAAAAGATTAAGATTTTATGCCATAAAAAACTTTAAATTTGCACTCTATAATTTAAAGTTTTATGTACACTAAAAATTTCGAAATACGCTGGAGTGATATTGATGCTAATAGACACCTAGCAAACTCTGCTTACATTAATTTTATGAGCCACACTAGAATGGCCTTTTTAGTAGAAAAAGGTTTTACCATGCAAGAAATGGTAAAGTTTGGTGTAAGTCCTGTGGTTTTTTATGAGCATGTACATTACTTTAAAGAAGCGTTTCATGGCCAACCTATAACTGTAAGTTTGGAAGTTTCTGGTTTAAGTGAAGATGGTATGTTTTTTAAATTTGATCATAACTTTTATAATCATAAAGGAGAAAATTTGGCGTATTGCGAAATATTTGGTGCTTGGATAGACCTAAAAACGAGAAAACTATCTGCCTTGCCAGAAGAGTTATTAGCGTTAACTAAAGTTTTTCCAAAAGCTAAAGACTACAAAGTATTAACTAAAGAAGACACAAGGCTACATGGTAGAAAACCCATAAATTTAAGCTTGTAATTTTGGTTTTTTAGTGACTAAATAAACTCCAGAAAAAATTAAAGCAGTAGCAAGAAGTTTTACACTTGTTAAACTACCACTTCCCATTATAATAGCAAAAAGACCAGCAATAACTGGTTGCATATAGATAAAAATACTAACGGTTGAAGCCTTTAAATGTTTTAAAGATAATGGAGTTAAAATATAGGTGCCAAATGTTGCCCCAACAACTACAAATGCTACAGCAAAATAGGCATAAGGTGTAAATTTAGAAAAATCGGTAGCTATTAATTCGCTATAACCAAATGGGATGACTAAAATTAACCCAAATAGGAATAGCCATTTTATAAATGTAAACGGATGGTATTTATAGGTTAGTTTTTTTATTAAAATAATATATATACTATAGGCTGTTACATTTATTAATATTAACGAATTCCCTAAAGCAACATTATCACCTTCAAAAGACGATTTGCCATAAACTGTTAATACAATAGCTCCTACAAATGCTAAAAGAATACCTGAAATTTTTAAAATAGTTATTTTTTCTTTTAGATATATAGCCGACATAATAAGCACTAATACTGGCGTTATAGTTACAATTACCGATGCATGTATTGGAGAGGTATACTGCAATCCTTTTATAAAGAGAAGCATATTAATGGCTATTCCAAAGAGTGCTGCAAAAAAGAATTTTAAATAGTCTTTTTTTTCTATTTTTTCTTTGGGCCCTATAAAGCTAAATATCCAAAATAAAAGCGCTGCTCCACCAATACGTATTATTACAAAAGCTGTCGCATCAAGAAAACCACCAGCCATAACGTCTTTTGCAAACGTATAATTTAAACCGTACAAAAATTGTACTGCTAAAGCAGCCAATAAGGCAAAAATTCTAACTTGTGCTTGTTTCATTCTATAGACGTTATACCCTTAAAAACTATAATATATTTACTTTTTATGCTAATAAAGCTTGCTTTGCTGCTTCTACATTTTTCTTAGAGTTACCAACAAATATAACGCCATCAATAATCATTACAGGGCGGCTTAAAAAGGTGTAGTGTTCTAAAATGTAATTCTTATAATCGTTTTCTGTTAAGTCTTTATTTTTTAAACCCATAGATTTATAAAGTGTTGCACGCCTACTAAATAAGGCCTCATAACTTCCTGCTAAATCTTTCATTTCTTCTAACTGAGCTTCTGTGATTGCTTCAGTTTTTATATCCTGTAAAATAAAATGCGAAGGCACATTTAATTCTTTTAATATTCTAATACAGGTACTACATGTTTTTAAGTAATATATTTTATTCATATTATTTTTGTTAGAATGGTTTTTTATTGATTTATGCCTGCAAAGTAAATTCATTTTTGAGTAAATCCATCAAACTTAATTTTCTTTTTAATTATGGCAGAATTAATTTATTCTATATACATTTATCCCAAAATAATACTTATGGATTTCGCTTTCGACATTACTATAAAAAACCGTATGCTTTTTAAATCGTTTTTAGAGCATTTTACTTTAGAAGAATTAAACAAAGTTCCAGCTGGTTTTTCTAATAATATCTTTTGGAATATTGCGCACACTGTTGTTACACAGCAGTTATTAGTCTATAGCCTATCTGAGTTACCTATGCTAGTTTCAAAAGAATTAGTTTTAAAATATAAAAAAGGAACCAAAACTGAACACGTTGCAACGCAAGATGAAGTTGACGAAATAAAAGGGTTATTATTTTCTACTATAGAACAAACAAAAGAAGATTATAATGCCAAGATTTTTAAGCATTACAATACCTACACTGTTTCTACAAAAAGCACTTTAACTAATGTGGAAGATGCTATTACATTTAATAACTTTCATGAAGGCATTCACTTAGGTTATATTTTAGCACTTAAAAAGTCGCTTTAAACTTTTAAATATTTATTAGCAACTTCGTAAGGAATTGTAAATTCCAAAGGTTCATCTGCTGGCGTTAGTGTGTCGTAAAAGATAATAACACCATCATCGCTAAACCCTATTGTTTTAGGCAATTGGAAGTCGTCTTCTTTAAAGTCTACATTAGGATTTACATAACCTGTTAATAATTCTTTATCATAATATTTTTTCACTATGGTTTTAAAACCATCTACGTCATTAAATAAATCCTGAAACTCTAAAGGTTTTCCTGTTGTACTATTAAAATTAAAAAACTTAGTAATAATATTACTATGCGCACCACCTGTGTTTATAGACGAATTCATAGCTATACAAACTATAGTTTCATTTTTATAAAGCACTTCTCCATCTACTACAGCTTCCCATATAGGTAAATTATCTAAAGATAATTTTTCTAATTCTGCTTTAAAGGAAGTATAAGATTCTCCAAAAGCTGTTATATTTTCTTTTATACTAGCCTTAGCTGTTTTTGCGGCATCTACAGTTAGTGCATTATTTACAAAAGACTCTAATGTGTTATTTATATTTTTAGAAGCCTCTGTTTTCCCCTCTGCCTTTGGCATATTAATTTCTACAATAGCATCGCTTTCTACTAAAATATTAGTTTCTGAAAAATTAAGAACGACTTCTTTTTTACAAGAATGCAAGCATATTATACAAAACATAAAGCTTGCTATTTGAAATCTTTTAAAGATAGAATTGTTAAACATAGATTAAAGACATTGTTTACATTTGAATACAACGAATTAAAAGCTATTTTTGTTGTAATCAAAACTTTTAAGATGAAAACCTACCAAAGGTTTAACTTCTTCAAAGCTACAAACACATGAAATTTAACACTAAAACAATACACGGTAAACAACATCACGATCCTGCGTATGGTGCGGTAATGCCACCAATTTATCAGACCTCTACATATGCACAATCTACTCCAGGCGGTCATAAAGGTTTTGAATACTCCAGAACACACAACCCTACAAGACAAGCTTTGGAAAATGCTTTTGCTAGTATAGAAAATGGGGAATTTGGAATGGCTTTTGGCTCTGGTTTAGCAGCAATAGACGCGGTAATGAAATTACTAAACCCCGGAGATGAAGTTATTTCTACTAATGACTTATATGGGGGTTCCTATAGATTGTTTACCAAAATATTTCAAGGGTTTGGCATTAAGTTTCATTTTGTAGGCATGGAAAATGCTGCAACTATAGAACAATATATTAATAATAATACAAAACTAATTTGGGTAGAAACACCAACTAACCCAATGATGAATATTATAGATATTAAAGCAACTGCTTCTATTGCTAAAAAACACAATATACTATTAGCTGTAGATAATACTTTTGCCACACCTTATTTACAGCAACCTCTAGATTTAGGCGCAGATATAGTTATGCATTCTGCCACTAAGTATATTGGCGGACATAGCGATTTAGTTATGGGCGCTTTAATTGTAAAAGATAAAGCCTTAGCTAGTAAACTCTATTTTATTCAAAATGCTAGTGGCGCTATTTGTGGGCCACAAGATGCATTTTTAGCGCTTCGTGGTATTAAAACCTTACATGTAAGAATGCAACGCCATTGCGAAAATGGGAAGGCTATTGCAGAGTTTTTAGCTTCGCACCCAAAAGTAGAAAAAGTCTATTGGCCAGGTTTTGAAAATCACCCAAATCATGATATTGCAAAATCTCAAATGAAAGGTTTTGGAGGCATGATTTCTTTTACAACAAAAGGAAATAACTACAAAGCGTCTATTAAAACAATAGAAAGTTTAAAAATATTTACACTTGCTGAGTCTTTGGGAGGTGTAGAATCTCTGGCTGGACATCCAGCTAGTATGACTCATGCTAGTATACCTAAAGAAGATCGTGAAAAAATAGGTGTTGTAGACTCTTTAATTAGATTAAGTGTTGGTATAGAAGATGTAGAGGATTTAATTAACGATTTAAAACAAGCTCTAGGCTAGATTAAACAAACAACAATTAAAATACCTTTATTTTAATTGTATTATAACCATATAGCTAATACAATGTTAGCTTTTTAAACAACAGTATTATGTTTCGTAAACTCACAGTATTATATGTATTAATTTTTGCTTTATTTTTTAACTGTAAAAGCGGAAAACAACACGTTAGTAAAACGCAATCCCCGTCTAAGGATTACGTTTACAATTCTGATGCCTTATTACAACATGTAAAAACGTTATCGTCTGATGCTTTTGAAGGTAGAAGAACTGGTACAGAAGGTGCAAAAAAAGCAAAAGCATACATTATTAAGCAGTTTAAAACTTTAGAGGTACTTCCTTTAAATGGTAGTTACGAACAAGATTTTTCATTTAGTGGGAGAGGAAAAACATACAATGCTACTAATGTTTTAGGTCTTATTAAAGGAACCAATTCTACAGAAGAGTATATTGTAATTAGCGCCCATTACGATCATGAAGGTATTAAAGATGGTAAAATATATAATGGAGCAGATGATGATGCCTCTGGCGTAAGCGCTTTATTTGCTTTTGCAGATTTCTTTAAGAAAAACCCACCAAAGCATAACGTTATTTTAGCTGCTTTTGATGGTGAAGAATTAGGTTTAAAGGGGGCTTATCATTTTGTTGAAAGTGCAATTATTCCTAACAACAAAATAAAACTAAACCTTAACATGGACATGGTAAGCCGAAGTGATGATAACGAATTATTTGCTGTTGGCACACGCTACAATACTCAATTTATTCCTGTTATAGATCGTTTTAATACAGATACATTAAAATTAACTAAGGGACATGATGGAGAAGATGGTAAAGAGAATTGGACCTTTTCTAGTGATCATGCTGCGTTTCATAAAGCCAAAATTCCTTTTATTTATTTTGGTGTTGCAGATCATGAAGATTACCACAAACCTACAGACGATTACGAAAATATTCACCCAGAATTTTATAAAAATGCTGTGCAAACCATTATTAACGTATTTAAAGCACTAGACGCCTCTAAATTATAATGACCGATTCTAAAACGTATTATAAGCAACAATTACAAAAACATACTATTGAGGTTTCTCGATTAAAAAAGCAATTAACAAGCCTTAGTCTATTTCGCTTGTTAGTTTTTTTAGCTACTGGTTTTGCTATCTATTTAACGTTTAGCACATGGCAAATAGCAATAATTATTGGTGTTTTAGGACTATCTGCATTTCTATTTTTATTATCTAAGTATACCGATTTAAAAGCAAAACGAAATTTACATCAAGCTTTAGTTTCTATTAATGAAGAGGAACTAAAAATTGCTTCTGGTGATTTTCACGATAGACCAGATGGTTCTCAATTTCAAGACCCATCTCATTATTATAGTTTAGATATCGACTTATTTGGTAGAGGTTCTTTTTTTCAGTTTATAAACAGGTCTGCTACTAATGAAGGGACTTCTGTTTTAGCCAATGCTTTAGTTGCAAACAAAACTGATGGTATTATAGAGCGCCAAAAAGCGATAGATAACTTAGCAAAAAAACCAGATTGGCGTCAACGTTTTTCTGCTATTGCTTCTCTTATAAAAGTTGAGACACCTGCTCCCGTTATAACACAATGGTTACAATCACATCAATCCTTTTTACCCTCTTTTATTAAATGGCTTCCTCTAGCGTTCACGTTAGGTTCAGTTGCTGTTTTTATACTTATTATTTTTAGTATAGCACCTCCGTTATTGTTTTTATATTGGTTATTATTAGGCTTAGGTATTACTGGTCGATTTGTAAAAAAAATAAATACTCTTGCTACAAACACTAGCAAAATTAAAGATACCTTTAGACAATATTCTCTATTATTAAATGAGATTGAAAATGAAACTTTTAATTCAGAGTTACTTATAAGTAAGCAAAAGCAAATTCAATCGGAACAAAAAACAGCATCATCAATTTTTAAATTGTTTTCACAACATATTGATGCTTTAGATAACAGAAACAATATTATTTCTGCCATTTTTGGTAATGGGTTATTTTTATGGGATATAAAACAAACCTATAATATCGAGAAATGGATTGAGACTTATAAAAATACTGTTAAAGATTGGTTTGAAGTCGTTTCTTTTTTCGACGCATACAATTCCTTAGGAAGCTACACCTTTAATCACCCACAGTTTGTGTTTCCAGAAATTAGCACAAACCCATCGGTTATTAAAGCTACAGATTTAGGGCATCCTTTATTAAATAAAAATAAACGTGTAGATAGCGACTTACTTATTAATAAACAGGAATTCTTTATTGTTACTGGAGCGAACATGGCTGGCAAGAGTACTTTTTTACGTACGGTTTCATTACATATTGTTATGTCTAATGTAGGGTTACCTGTATGTGCTAAAGCTAGCACGTATGCTCCAGTAAAATTAATTACCAGCATGCGCACAAGCGATTCGTTAACAGATGATAGTTCGTATTTCTTTTCAGAATTAACACGTTTAAAATTTATTGTAGACACTATACAAAAAGAGCCTTATTTTATTATTCTAGATGAAATTTTAAAAGGGACAAACAGTACCGATAAAGCTATTGGTTCACGTAAGTTTGTAGAAAAATTAGTCGCTTCTAATGCTACAGGAATTATTGCTACTCACGATTTAAGTCTTTGTGAAATTGAACAAGAATTAAAGGATGTTAAGAACTATTATTTTGATGCCGAAATTATAAACGACGAATTACATTTCGATTATACATTAAAACATGGTATTTGCCAGAATATGAATGCTAGTTTTTTACTTAAAAAGATGGAGATTGTTTAATTTATTACTGAGGAATATACAAAGCCTCATTTAAAATCCATTTTTTTACGAGGTTTCTATTACTTGTTATTTCTGCAAATACATAAATTTTAGATTTAAAACACGGAGACGTTTCTGCTAGTTCTATAAGCACTTTATTATCGTAATAACTAGAATGTAAAAAATATAGGATTTTATCATGTATTAAAACATACCCTACATGATTATCTAACCCTACAAAATAAATACCATTATCATAGACCTGATTTACTTTACTTTTTAAAGTATTAAAATCTAAGTTTCTAAATATTTTAAGCTCCTCTTTGGGTTGCAACGCTATTGCCTCGTTTAAACCTGCTTGTTGCGCCATTTTATAACGATTAACATTAAATCCAACATGCCTTAATGTGGTAGACACAAAATAACCGCAAGCTATTTCACCTTTGTTAGGCGTATTAGTGTGCCCATTAAAATCCCAAGGGGTATTATACCAATGTGGCACAATATCGTTTATTAGTTTTGTGTAAAGGTATTTTGAAGTGGTATCTATTGCTTTACTTGCATTGTTTGCTAATAACGTTTTAAAATAGCCTTTATCTTCTCTAATTTTAGTTTTGTGTAGTTTATAATTTCCCTTGGGTTTAAAATTAATGTTAAGCTTTACACTATCTAGCTTTGGTGACTCTTTTTTATAGATCACTTTTTCACTAGCATCAACTATTCTTGGAGTGATTGATTGTTCTTCTTTTTCTTGAGTTCTACAGCCAATCAATAATAATGAAAAGAATATTATATAGAGAGATTTAATAATTGTACATATTAAGTTAGTAGTATTAAAACTCTATTTCTAATAATTTATTTTACATACTAAATAATATTCTTCTAGCAGTTATTATCTGCCATCCATTGACGCAAATCTCTTGCTCCTTTTGAAAGCCTACGGTAAACATAAGCTAAAGTTACCGCTGTCCCTGCTGTTATACCTATAGCTGCTAATGTTCCTAAAACAGTTGCTGTTAACCCTAAAGAGACGATACCAACAACACCCCCAATAAGAAAGCTTAACACCCAAAATAGGTCTATTGCTCTTTCTAGGTTTCTTAATTGAACTCTTGCTTCATTACAATTTCTTGGTGCCATAATACATATATTTTAAATTAATAACAATACAAATAACACATTAAAAAAAGAATGCAACAAGAGGATTAAAACGCTCTTTAACAGGATGTAACCACCTTTTTATTATAGTTTTTTTCTTATTTTACTCAACATAATCAAAGCGTTTTCATCTTCTGGTTTTAATTCTAAAACTTTATTATAATGCTCTAATGCTTTAGCATAATTCTTGCTTTTAAAATGAGCTTCTCCCAAACTATCATAAACATTATATTTATAAGGAAATATCTTTGTATTTAAATCGAAAACATATAGTGCTTTTTCCGTTTGATCGCTTCTTAAATACATATAACCTAAAGTGTTTAATTCTCTACTTCCTTTTACAAATTCGGCAAGTCTAGGCACTAATGTAGATTCTAATAATTTTAAAGCTTCTATAGTATTCGATTGAAATAAAGTATGCATATAATTAGCTGCCATATAATTTGGCGTATACTTATTTGTTGTAACAATTTTAAGGATATCTCGCTCTAATGTTTCTTTAGGAGATTCAACTATTCTATTAATTTCCTTACCTTCTTTATAAAAAATAAAGGTTGGAACACGATGTATATTTAAGCCTTTTTCTTCACCTGTTGGGCTTTGTTTGTAGGCTTCTGCTGTTTTATCTACAGCAATAACTTCTAGTTGAGAATCTGGAAATTTTACAGCATCAAGAATATTATAAAAACGTGGTACTTGTCGTTTACTATCTCCACACCATGTCCCTAAAAACACTTTTATAGTATAACCTTTTATAGAGTCTTTTAATTGATTTATAACTTTATCGTTAACTAAGTATTCGCTGTAATTTTCATTAAACCATTTAGCATAATTAGTTGTCGTTAAGCCTTCTTTATTTACAACTCCTAATAATTTTGGCTTCCCTTTATCGTCTACAACTTCTTTATTAATGGTTTGCGAAAAGCTTAATGACAGGCTTAAAAATGCTAATAAAAAAATAACTGTTCGTTTCATAATAGATTGATTTTTAATGATCTCAAATCTATTATATATACTTTATAACTACTATTATTATTTACAAGCAGTAATAATAAATGTACAAACTGCACCTTATTCAATTAGAACAAAAAAACTACATCTTATTTCTAAAATGTAGCTTAACTTAATATAATACAAAGCCTTGAATTTATAGCATTGATTATATTTTAACCATTAATCTCTAAAAATTAAATTTGCTCCTCCCGACATTGCGCTCCCAACTGCAGCAGCACCAATAACACCTCCTACTGGCCCTCCTACTGTAGTTCCTGCAACTGCTCCAGCAACACCTCCAATAACATCTGCACATACGGTAAATATTGCTCTTAAACATTTTTTCTTTCTATTGGCTTTGGCTTCAAGCTGTAAATTTTCTGTCCAATAATCTAAACTATATCTTGCTATAGCACTAGCAGACAGTAATACTTGTTGTTGTTCTATCATTAATTTAGAATGGCTTATTCTAAATTCCCATGACGATAATCTTTCTAGAGTCTCAATTATAGATTGATTGTTTTGATCGAAGTTTAAAATTGTAAAAATTAGCCAGAATAACTTGTCTTTAACTTCTTCATCTAAAGTTAAGATATCAAGAATTCCTAGTGTTACTCCATCATTTTTTTGGATATGGCTTAGTAACCTATCGGTTTGTAATGCTAATGTATCGACAAATACATCATCAAAAGTTTTAATAAACCCTTTATCCGCAAGCGCTTGATATTCTAAAGCATGCTTTATTAACGATTTGGCATCTGGCTTTTTTACTTTGTCAACAATATAAGCTAAAGCATCATTGTGCATTTTACCAACATAATGGTATGGATTAGATTTAGCCGCTGCCAATACATTTATTTCTTGCATTTGTGCATCGAATTCAAATTGTTGTGTTTTTTCTAGTTTAGTTTCCATTTGTAATTATTGTTTAATATTTGACACTACAAATGTATTTTGAAAGTATAAATGAATTGCGCGTGCGCCAACCTTAAAACCTAGGGTTGTTTACCCCTTATTTAATAGGTTTACAGATACCGGATGCCGCTATTTAATACGTTTCAATAATTTATTAGTATAAATGGACTTAAACAATTAACCCTACCAAATCCTCAACTTTAGAAAGTAGTTGAATTTTAATTGCAGTATCTTTTAAAGTAATAGTATTATACTTAGATACAAATATGGTAGAAAACCCTAATTTTTCGGCTTCTAAAATACGTTGTTCTACACGTTGTACCGGTCTCACTTCTCCAGATAAACCTACCTCAGCAGCAAAACAAAAATCGCGTTGAAGTGCCATATCTTCATTAGAGGATAATATCGCAGCAACTACTGCTAAATCTATTGCAGGATCGTCTACAGAAATTCCTCCTGTAATATTTAAAAACACATCTTTCGCCCCAAGCCTAAAACCTGCTCGCTTTTCTAAAACGGCTAACAACATATTTAATCGTTTAGCATTAAATCCTGTAGCGCTTCGTTGTGGTGTTCCATAAACGGCTGTGCTAACTAATGCTTGTACTTCTACCATTAAAGAACGTATACCTTCTATGGTTGCAGCAATAGCGTTTCCAGATAATTCTTCGTCTTTTTTAGAAACCAGTATTTCACTTGGGTTACTTACTTCTCTTAAGCCAGTGCCTTGCATTTCGTAAATACCTAACTCGCTAGTAGAACCAAAACGGTTTTTTTGTGCTCTTAATATTCTAAACACATGGTTACGATCGCCTTCAAATTGCAATACCGTATCTACCATATGCTCTAAAATTTTTGGCCCAGCTATGTGTCCATCTTTAGTTATATGGCCAATTAATATAACTGGCGTCGCTGTTTCTTTTGCATACTTAATAAGCTCTGTAGTACATTCTTTTATTTGCGAAATACTACCACTAGACGATTCTATATAATCGCTATGCAAGGTTTGTATGGAATCTATAATAACAATATCTGGCTCTAAAGCCTCGATTTGCTTAAATATGTTTTGGGTTTTAGTTTCTGTTAAAATATAACAGCTATCATTCTCTGGATTAATACGATCTGCTCGCATTTTTATTTGCTTCTGGCTTTCTTCTCCAGAAACATATAGTGTTTTGTATGGTAATTTTAATGATATTTGGAGTAATAATGTACTTTTTCCTATACCAGGTTCTCCTCCTAAAAGTGTTAAAGATCCTGGCACAATACCACCACCAAGTACACGATTAAATTCTTCATCTAAAGTATCTAACCGCGCCTCTTGAGAAGAGTCTATATCTTTTAATTTTAACGGTTTTGAAACCCGTTTTGTTGTATTAGTAGGCGTTTTCCAATCACTCTTTTCCGGTTTTTGTATTAACTCTTCTACAATTGTATTCCATTCTTTACAGGCTGTACATTGCCCTTGCCATTTAGAGTATTGCGTACCGCAACTTTGACAGAAAAAAGTTGTTTTAACTTTTGCCATATTTATTTTCCAGAAACTGGAATTATTTTATTGTTATCTAATATTAGTAACCAAAATCTGCTTTAATCTGCTCAGATAATTCTAAAACTTGATCCTTAGTAATCCCTCCTATTTCCTCTAAAATATAAGCAGATTGATAGGTTTTCATTGCTTTTTTAGGTTTTCCTGTTTTTTCATAAAACTTCCCTAAATAGTAATGTCCAAGTAACGTATCTGGGTATTCTTTTCTTGCCAATTTACCTAGTTCTTCGTAATGTTCAAACTTTTCGGTTTTTTTAATTGCTGCGGCAATTGCTCTAAAATCATTAACTGAAATTGGTTTCTCTATTCCAAACAAATCTTTTATAGTGGCATACTTTTCTTTTAAGTAATCTACAGGAGAAGTATCTAACTTAAGTATAGTCTCTTTATATTCCTTTTTAGATATAGGCTGAAATACAAAAAAGATACTTTCTAAAGCTTTAGGTATTGCATGCGCAGGTAGAGAATAATGAGAAGGCCCATCAAAATTATCAAAACTGCGCAATAGGTTTTTATTATCTATAGAAGATAAAGCTGTATTCAAAGCCTCTGTTCCCTTTTTTATATGCTTTACATCTTTATTAGACGTTGCTAAATAATAAAATGTTTTTGTCTCTACTCCAGATAATCTTTCTTTTAAAAAACTAGTCATATCTGGTGCTAAATCTGGACTTAATACTATATAAGATTGAAATAATGGAACATCTTTTAATAAAAAATAATTAATAAAGTTAGCGGTTTGGCCATGACCTACTGCTACTTTAAATTTTTCTGTACGGTACACCTTTTCTATATAAGGTATTAACTCCATACCAACAAATTCAAAAAACTCTGCACCTTCATCTAATGGTAATGAGTTTTGCTCAGAGTAGTTTGTATCATTATCTCTTGACTCTACTTGATTAACTCCAACAACTATAGCTTCTGGAATATCTTGCCAATATGAATAATAATCTACGTTACCCGCAACAATTTCAAACAAATAATCTCCATCAAAAACAACAACAATGGGATAACTTTTATCGGTATCATCGTATCCTCTAGGCACTTGTATTTTTAATTGTCTCGACTCGCCTAAAATTGAAGACTCAAATTCTTTATATATAGTTTGAGCTGTTATTTGCTGAAATGAGAAAATAAAAACGAAAAAATAGAATAATCTTTGCATTGTAGGTTAAATTTAATTTACAATGCAATGTACAAATTATTTCTTTCTGTTGTAAATTGGCAGGTATAAGAGTGAAAGTCCTCCTAAAACAATAATCATTACAGTTTGCGAAGCCCACATAATCCACCCAAAGGCATAGCTAGGGTCTTTGGTTATACCAAAAATAGAAAATGCAGCAAAGACTGCTACAGGATAAGACCCAATCCCGCCATTTGTGGCAGCAATACTAAAACTAGCAGATATAAATCCTATTAAAATAGCACCAAAAGGGACATTGTTTAATTCTGGAATAGACAAACTAGTCACATAAAACATTAAAACATACATTCCCCATATAAAGAACGTATGAAAAATAAAAGGCCATTTTTTCTTCATCTTAAAAATGCTTAAAACTCCTTCTATTAATCCTGTAACAAAATTTTTAATCTTTAAAGCAATTCCTGTTGTACTTTTTTTAATATAAAATACAAAAAATGCTCCCGCTATAATTAAACCCGTTATGCCTATAATTACTTTAATTGGGTTAAACCGTTCTACTAAAAAGCTATAGATAAAATCAAATTCTAAAAATAGGGTTATAGTAATAATAATTAGCATAACTAACAAGTCTGCAACACGCTCAGCTACAATAGTACCAAAACCTTTTTCAAAAGGAACACCTTCATAATTTGTAAGAATAGATGCTCTAGCCACTTCACCAGCTCTAGGAATAGTATAATTAATTAAATAGGTAGCAAAAACTGCCATTATACTGTTTCCAAACTTAACTTTAAACCCTAAAGGCTCTAATTGAAACAACCAACGGTAAGCTCTAGACAAATGACTTAACAACCCAATAAAAACACCTAAAACAATCCAGCTTTTATCTGCTTCTTTCCAATACTTAAAAATCGTAGACAAGGGAACATCTTGCAACGAATACCATACTAAAAAAACTCCCAATAGTATTGGGAGCATTATTTTTAATAGTTTAAGTATTGTTTTATTCAAAACCTATTTTAGTAAATTAGTTGCTTCATCAGGAAAAACTAACGATGGTTTAAACACTTTAGCTTCTTCTATATCCATAAAAGCATAAGTAATTAATATAAGCGTATCTCCAACAGCTACTTTACGTGCTGCGGCTCCATTTAATGTAATTTCTCCGCTATTTCTTGGTCCAGGAATAGCATAAGTTTCCAAACGCTCTCCATTATCGTTATTCACAATTTGAACTTTTTCTCCTTGTACAACATTCGCAGCATCCATTAGATCTTCGTCTATAGTTATACTACCAATATAGTTAAGTTCTGCGCCAGTAACTTTTACTCTGTGAATTTTAGATTTTACTACTTGTATTTGCATGAGGCAAAGGTAATTAATTTAGTGCTAAATTGTCTATTAATCTTATATCATCTGCATAAGCTGCAATAAAAGCACGATAGGTTTTAGATTTAGATTTTCGTTTTACTGGTTTTAAGGTTTCTACATCTGCAATTATAAAATATTCTAACTCTAATAATTTATGTTTTGCAAATTCTTTTTCAACCCACTCCGTAACTTTTTTAGCACTTTTTGTGCCAAACTTTTCTTTGGCAGTTTTTAGTGTTTTATAAATAAAAGGAGCTGCTATTTTATATTCTGGTTTTAAACGTTCATTACGAGAACTCATTGCTAAACCATTAGCTTCTCTATGTATTTTACAACCAATTATACGCACAGGTATGTTATATTTTTCTACCAGTTTTTTTACAATTGCTAATTGTTGAAAATCTTTCTCACCAAAATAAGCATTATTTGGTGTTATAATTTCAAATAAACGTTTAACAATAGTCCCTACACCATCGAAATGTCCAGCGCGAAAACGGCCTTCCATTTCAAACTCTAATCCATCAAAACTAAATTGTTCAGACTTCGTGTTTCCTTCGTAAATATCTTCTACACTAGGTGCGTAAACTATTATTTTATTAGAAACTGTTTTTAAAAGTGTAACATCTCTCTCTAAAGTTCTTGGATACTTTATAAGGTCTTCTTCATTATCAAACTGTGTTGGATTTACAAAAATACTAACAACAGCATAGTCATTATTTAAAAGTGCTTCTTTTACTAAAGACAAGTGTCCATTGTGTAAAGCTCCCATTGTTGGTACAAATCCAAAGGTTATTTTTTTATCCTTTTCTCCGCTTATATGGTTTTGAATTTCTGTTTTATTTGAAAAGACCTTCATTATTTAATATAAAATTAACGCGTGCAAACTTAATATATTAGTAGCAATCTGCATAAAATTTTGTACTTTTGCGTGTTTTTTATTTTAGAATTTTCTAAAGCTTAACTAAATATTATGATTGTAAACAAAACTTCTTTCCAAAAAAGGAACGACTTTTGTGTACAACGTTAACATTAAAACTATCGTATGAAAGATAAAAAGATATTATATGTGTCGTCTGAAGTTGTTCCTTATTTACCAGAAACGGAGATTTCTTCAATGTCATTTGAAACTCCAAGAATGGTTAATCAACAAGGCGGGCAAATAAGAATTTTTATGCCAAGATATGGTAATATAAACGAGAGAAGACATCAATTACATGAAGTTATTCGCTTATCTGGTATTAACCTAGTCATTAACGATTTGGATATGCCACTAATTATTAAAGTGGCTTCTATACCAAAAGAACGTATACAAGTTTACTTTATAGATAATGACGAGTACTTTAAAAGAAAAGCAACATTAACTGATGAAGAAGGAAATTTATTTCCAGATAACGATGAGCGAGCTATTTTCTTTGCTAAAGGTGTTATAGAAACGGTAAAGAAATTAAACTGGTCTCCAGATATTATTCACGTACATGGTTGGTTAGCCTCATTATTACCTCTTTATTTAAAACAGTTTTATAAAGACGAACCTTTATTTAACGAAAGTAAAATAGTAACTTCTATTTATAGTAAAAGTTTTGAAGACACTTTAAATAATGATATGATTAACAAAATAGCTTTCGATAATATCGACACAAAGGCTATTAAAGTTTTAGAGAAACCATCATACAATAATTTAATGAAGGTTGCAATAGATCATTCAGATGCACTAATTATTGGTTCTCAAGATATTCCGGAAGAATTAGAAAGCTATTTAAAAACTTCAGAAAAGCCTGTTTTAGACTTTAAAGAAAAAGACGAATTTGCTGAAGCATATACAGAATTCTACAATACTAGCGTTGTATAGCTAAAAAGAGCATTAAAATATATTTATGAAAAAGATATCGAACACCCTAAAATCGTTAGCTTTACTAACACTTATCCTGTTTGTAACGATAGCCTGCGACAAAGATTTCTCTAATTTAGATAGTGACATCCAAGGGATTAAAAACTTCTCAACAAACAGCATAAAATTCCCTGTAGTTTCTTATTCTCAAAAAATCACAGACAACACAACCGGGATACAAGCAAATGGTTTGCCAGGTAATTTATTTGGTGTTTACAATGACCCTAACTCTGTATACGGTATTACTACTGCGGGTATTGTTGCACAAATTACACCAACAAATTTCAACCCAGATTTTGGTGAAGCTCCAACAGATGCGTCTATTTCTAGAATAAAATCTGTTATGCTAACAGTACCATATTTTACTTCAATTGAATCTACAGATGAAAATGGAAACAATGAGTATAAATTTGACTCTATATATGGAGGTTTTAACCCTCAAGCTAAGTTTAAATTATCTATATACAGAAGTAATTATTTATTAAGAGACTTAGATCCTAATACAAATTTTGAAGAACCTCAAGCCTATTACTCTAACCAAGAAGATCTTTTTTGCGCGCAAATTGGAGAGCTTTTATATGTAAATGACAATTTTACACCTAGTATTGACGAGATTAGAATACAAGAAGTTGATGACGACGGGAACCTAGTTTTTGAAGATGATGGCATAACTCCTGTAATAGAAGAACGCATACCACCGTCTTTAAGAGTAGACTTAAATGATCCTAACATTGTTCCTGATGATTTTTGGGAAAATTTAATTATTGCAAATGAAGATAATGACGTATTAAGCAATGCTAATAACTTTAATGAATTTTTTAGAGGCTTAATCTTTAAGGTAGAAAACACATCTGGTACAGGTGGTAACATGCAAATGCTAGATTTAACGAATTCATTGGCTAGCATTGTATTAGACTATACAAATCAAGAAGAAATTGATGAGGGGACAAATGTAAGAAACCCTACATTATACAGGTTAGCTTTTGGAGGCGGTATTAAAGTAAATACTATAAATAATGACTTTAATTTACCCGTTGCACCAAACACAACTATAGGAGACGATAAACTACACCTTAAAGGAGGAGATGGCTCTATGGCCGTTATAGAATTATTTAATGGTACAGTAGACGATGAAGGTACACCAGTTGACGCATTCACTTATTTTAAAGATAAAGAAGATAGATGGCTTATTAACGAAGCTAACTTAGTTTTATATGTAAACCAAGACGATGTTGCTGGTAACGAACCTGACCGATTGTTATTATACGATTTAAAAAATAACACACCAATAATAGATTATTTATTAGATGGTAGTACAAATACATCAGAACCTACAAAATCTAAAATTGGCTATTCTGAAATATTAAAACGAGACAGTAACGACAATGGTGTAAGCTATAAGTTTAGACTAACAGAGCACATAAACAACTTATTACTAAGAGATTCTACAAATGTAAAATTAGGAGTTTATATAGCTAACAATGTAAACATAATAAACAATTCAAAAATTCAAGGCATTGTTGAAGACGACGATGATGCCACTATAAACACTTTTCCTGTAACAAGTATTTTATCCCCTAAAGGTACTGTTTTACACGGAAGTAAAGACAATATTCCTGAAGGAAAACGTCTTGAATTTGAAATATATTATACAGAAACAGAAAATTAAAAACTATGTGTGGAATTGTCGGATATATTGGAGAAAGAGAAGCCTACCCAATAATACTAGAAGGCCTTAAACGATTAGAATATCGTGGGTATGATAGTGCAGGAATAGCTTTATATGACGGACAGGATATTAAACTTTCAAAAACAAAAGGTAAAGTTGCAGATTTAGAACAACGTGTAGATCAAGAAATAGACGAAAGCGGAACAGTAGGAATAGGACATACAAGATGGGCTACTCATGGAGTACCAAATGATGTTAACTCTCACCCTCATTACTCTAACTCTGGAAATTTAGTAATAATCCATAACGGAATTATAGAAAACTACGAATCTTTAAAACAAGAATTAATAAAAAGAGGTTACACTTTTAAATCGGATACAGATACCGAGGTATTAATTAACTTAATTGAAGATGTAAAGAAAAATGAAAACGTAAAACTTGGCAAAGCCGTTCAAATCGCACTTAATCAAGTTATTGGAGCCTACGCCATTGCGGTTTTTGACAAAAACAAACCAAATGAAATTGTTGTAGCAAAACTTGGTAGCCCTTTAGCTATTGGTATTGGAGAAGATGAGTTTTTTATTGCAAGTGATGCCACACCATTTTTAGAATACACCAAAAAAGCCATCTATCTAGAAGATGAAGAAATGGCCATTGTAAGACGCAAAAAAGGTGTTAAAATTAGAAAAATTAAAAACGACTCATTAGTAGCACCTTATATACAAGAGCTACAAATGAATTTAGAGCAAATTGTAAAAGGTGGTTATGAACATTTCATGCTAAAAGAAATTCATGAACAACCTAGTGCAATAAAAGACACATATAGAGGCCGTTTAAGAGCAAAACAAGGCATTATTAAAATGTCTGGAATAGACGATAATATCGAGAAATTCATAAATGCTAACAGAATTATAGTTATTGCTTGTGGTACCTCTTGGCATGCAGGTTTAGTTGCAGAATATATTTTTGAAGACTTAGCAAGAATACCTGTAGAGGTAGAATACGCTTCAGAGTTTAGATATAGAAATCCTGTAATTACAGAAAAAGATGTAGTGATTGCTATTTCTCAATCAGGAGAAACTGCCGATACACTTGCAGCAATTAAATTAGCCAAATCTAAAGGAGCCTTTGTATTTGGTGTATGTAATGTTGTAGGGTCATCTATTGCGCGAGAAACGCATGCTGGAGCCTACACACATGCTGGTCCAGAAATAGGTGTCGCTTCTACAAAAGCATTTACAACACAAATAACAGTTTTAACATTAATAGCGTTAAAACTAGCTAAAGAAAAAGGAAGTATTTCAAACTCTAAATTCCATTTACATCTACAAGAATTAGAATTAATTCCAGGAAAAGTAGAAGAAGCCTTAAAATCCGATAACCACATTAAACAGGTAGCAGAAACATATAAAGACGCTAAAAATTGTTTATATTTAGGAAGAGGATTTAATTTCCCCGTTGCTTTAGAAGGAGCTTTAAAACTAAAAGAGATTTCATATATACATGCTGAAGGCTATCCTGCTGCAGAAATGAAACACGGCCCTATTGCATTAATAGACGAACAAATGCCAGTTTTTGTTATTGCAACCAAGAAAGGACATTATGAAAAAGTTGTAAGTAATATACAGGAGATAAAATCAAGAAAAGGTAAAATAATTGGTATTGTAACAAAAGGAGACGAAGATGTTAAAAACCTAGCGGATCATATTATTGAAGTACCGGAAACTTTAGAAGTATTAACCCCACTTTTAACAACGATACCGCTACAATTACTATCTTATCATATAGCTGTTTTATTAAATAAAAATGTAGATCAGCCAAGAAACTTAGCTAAATCGGTAACTGTAGAATAAACAACATTATCGAATAACATAAAAAAGGCACTATTTATTAAGAATAGTGCCTTTTTTTATTCATTTTTAACTGTTTTTTTGCTATGCACGCATAATTTTGTTAACTTTTTTTTATGATCTCACTAAAAAACGTATATTGGTCTTTCCAATATTAACTAATTAAAGAAATGAGAACAATCTTATCAATTTTATTGTTGCTTTTTTGTGGTATTACATATGCACAAACAACAATTACTGGAACAGTTGTAGACGAAAATAGTCAACCCATTCCAGGAGTCAACGTATTTGCTGTTGGCACATCTTCGGGAACTTCAAGTGATTTTGATGGTAACTTTAAACTAACCGTAAGTCAAGATCCTCCTTTTACAATTCAAGCTAGTAGTGTAGGCTTCTCTACAGAATCAATTGAAGTTACTACTAACAACCAAGTATTAAATTTCATTTTAAAAGAGGGTAGTATTCTAGATGAAGTTGTCATTTCTGCATCAAGAACACCAGAACGTATTTTTGAATCTCCAGTAACGGTAGAGCGTTTTGGTCTTAAAGAAATAAAAAATACAGCATCTGCAGATTTTTATGATGGATTAGAAAACTTAAAAGGTGTGGATGTAAACACAAACAGTTTAACTTTTAAATCTATAAACACACGTGGTTTTGCAACATTTGCAAACACTCGTTTTATGCAGTTAGTAGATGGTATGGATAATTCTGCTCCAGCAGTAAACTTCCCATTAGGAAACTTAGTCGGTATGATTGAAACAGATGTATTAAGTGTAGAACTTTTACCTGGGGCATCATCTGCGCTATATGGAGCAAATGCTTTTAATGGTATTTTATTTATGAGAAGTAAAAATCCTTTCGAGCATGAAGGTATTAGTGGCTATATAAAAAGAGGGATTACATCTCAAGAAGCAGCTGGAGATAATGACTATACAGACCTAGGAATTAGAATGGCTCATAAATTTACAGACCACTTTGCAGCTAAAGTAAACTTTGGTTACTTAAAAGGAACCGATTGGGCAGCTACAAGTGAGGTAGATAAAACAACTCCTGGAGGCACAAGAGCAGATACAAATTATGATGGAATTAATGTTTATGGAGACGAAGTATCTACAAATATACGCTCAGCATCAGGTTTAGGTATTATACCAGATGTTGTAGTAAGTAGAACAGGTTATAATGAACGTGACTTAACAAACTATAATGCAGAAAGTGTTAAAGCTGATTGGGGCTTTTATTTAAGACCAATAACAGATAATAGTTTAGAAATATCTTATGTAGGTAAAATAGGAACAGGTACAACTATATACCAAGGAACAAACAGATATAACATTAAAAACTTTACACAACAACAACATAAATTTGAAGTTAAAAACGACAACTTCTTTGCTAGAGCATACGAAGTAGCAGATAGTGCTGGTGATTCGTACGATATGGTTTTTACTGGTATTAATATTAACAGAGCTTGGAAAAGTGATGCAGATTGGTTTGGTGATTATATTAACACATTCGCAGGCATTAACTTAAGTGGTAACCCATTAGGTTTAACAGAGCAAGAAAAACATGATGCGGCAAGAGCAGCAGCAGACACTGGTCGTTTTTTACCAGGTACTCCAGAATTTCAAGCAGCATTTAATAAAAGTGTAAATGATCCAGATTTAGCAACAGGATCTAAATTTCAAGATAGGTCTAAATACTTCCATAGTGATGCTAACTATAACTTTAGCCACCTAATTGACTTTGCAGAAATACAAGTTGGTGGTTCATACAGAAAATATACTTTAAACTCTGGAGGAACAATTTATACAGATGGAAATGGAGAAATTAAGTACTCTGAAGCTGGTATTTATACTCAAATTCAAAAAAACTTTGAATTATCTGATGGTAAAGAATTAAAAATTACGGCTTCTGGACGTTATGATAAATCAGAATTGTTTGACGGTTTCTTCTCGCCAAGATTATCTGGTGGTTTAACGTTAAATAAAGACCATAATATTAGAGCTTCTGTACAAACAGGGTTTAGAAACCCAACAACACAAGATTTATTTATTGGATTAGATGCAGGACGTGCTATTTTAGTTGGTTCAGCACCTAATAACTTAGATAGATATGTAAGAACATTCCCAGTTAGTACAGTTGCCCAAAATACACTTGGTCAACCAAGTAGTGTTACACAAACTGGAGCTGTTGCATACAACAACTCTTATTCAGCTACAGCTGTACAAGAATTTGCAGCAACAGGTAACCCTGCTATTTTAGCAGCACCTAGCGCAATTGCAAATCCAGATATTATAAAGCCAGAACGAGTAACATCTGTAGAAGTAGGATATAGAGGAAAGTATGACAAAGTTATTGTAGACTTTAGTACATACTATAACTCTTACCAAGATTTCATTTCTCAAGAAGTGGTAATCTCTCCATTCTACGGAACAGTTGGGGATAATACATTATCTGTAGCAGCAATAGTAAACAATGACTTCCAA
Organism: Pontimicrobium sp. MEBiC01747; assembly: GCF_053601635.1. NCBI lineage: Bacteria > Pseudomonadati > Bacteroidota > Flavobacteriia > Flavobacteriales > Flavobacteriaceae > Pontimicrobium > Pontimicrobium sp. MEBiC01747. The sequence continues at coordinate 20,436 of NZ_JBSHNS010000120.1, read as the reverse complement.
ACATATAGTACTTACACAAACTCTGCTGCAAGTATTAATTCATACGGAGCCTCTTTAGGTTTATCTACTAAAGTATTTGGAAATTTTGATTTAAGCGGTAACTATACTTATACTAAGTTAGATTTCGATCAATCTTCAGATCCAGATTTAATGACAAACTTTAATACACCAGAACATAAGTTTAAAGCTACTTTTGGTAATACAGAATTATTTAAAAACTTTGGATTTAATATAGCTTACAGATTTAGCGATGACTACTTCTGGGAAGCAACTTTTGGAGAAGGTGTTGTACCTGAGTTCCATGTTTTAGATGCTCAAATAAACTATAGAGTTCCAGCAATTAAAACAATAATAAAAGCGGGTGCTACCAATATTACTGGTAAAGAATACTTTACTGCTTTTGGTACAGGATTTATTGGTTCACAATACTACGTTTCATTAACAATTAACAATCTATAATAATGAAAAAGATAAAATATATATACCTATTAGCAATTGCTTTAGGGTTTACAGCATGTAACGACGAAGAAGATTTTATAGATGCACCAGAACCAGCAGCAACATATCCAGCCTTAACTGCGGGTAGTGCAACACTTTCTAACTATGTAGCAGTAGGCGCTTCTTTTACAGCAGGCTTTACAGATGGTGCTTTATTTAATGCAGCACAACAGAACTCATTTCCTAACTTATTATCACAAAAATTTGCTACAGTTGGAGGCGGTACTTTTACACAGCCATTAATGAATGATAATACAGGAGGAATGGTAATAGGTACAACGCCTATTATTCCTTACAGATTAGTATTTAACGGATCTGGACCACAACGATTAAACGAATTTTTCGCAGATTTAGGAGCACCGGCACCACCAATAACAACAGATGCTACTGTAAACCTTGGTAGCACATTTAATAATACTGGTGTCCCTGGTGCAAAAAGTTTTCATTTAGTAACGCCAGGCTACGGAGCGTTAAATCCATATTTTGGGCGTTTTGCTACATCTGCTGGAGCAACAATACTAGGAGATGCAGCGGTACAACTTCCAACATTCTTTACATTATCAGAAATTGGAGGAAACGATGTATTATCTTATGCTACCTCTGGAGGTATTGGTGAAGACCAAACAGGTAACTTTAACCCTGCCACTTATGGTAACAATGATATTACAGATCCAACAGTTTTTGGTCAAGTATTTAATGGTATAGTAACACAATTAACTGCAAATGGATCTCAAGGTGTTTTAGCTAACATTCCTTACATTACAGATTTACCATATTTTACAACAGTACCACACAACCCAGTACCTTTAACTGCAGCTACAGCGGCACAGTTAAACGCTGGATATGCACTTTATAATGGAGGAATAGTACAAGCTTATGCATTTTTAGTTGCTACTACACCATTAACACAAGAAATGGCAAATGCAGAAATTGCGAAAAGAACCATTACATTTAGTGCAGGAGATAATAATGCTCTAGTAATTATAGATGAAGACTTAAGAAACTTAACAGGCATAAACCCTCAATTAATTAACTTAAGACAAGCAACTGCAGATGATTTAATAACATTACCAACATCTTCAGCTATACCAACAGGAGCAGGTACAGCGACTCCATTAGGAGATGCATCTGTATTAACACCAGAAGAGCAGTTAGCAGTAATAACAGCAACAGATGCTTATAACCAAACTATTGATGATACAGTACAAGCTACAGGTTTAGCTTTTGTAGACTTTAAAGCAATTTTACAGCAAGCTGCAACAGTAGGTATTGAAAACGGAGACTTTATTTTAACTACAGATTTAGTAACTGGAGGTTTAGTAAGTTTAGATGGTATTCACTTAACAGCTCAAGGTTATGCTATTATGGCTAATGAGTTTATGAAAGCTATAGATAAAACGTATGGGTCTAATTTTGAAGCATCAAATTCATTATTTAAAGTGGTTAATTATCCAACAAATTATTCGCCTTTATTACCATAAGACTACCTAATAAATAACAGTATAAAACGCCTTCAAATTGAAGGCGTTTTTTTATGCTTAAAAATGCTTTAAAAAACCCCTTTAATATTAAATTAAAACTACTATCTTTGCACGCGAAAACAAATTGCGTTTTCAATCAATTAAATTGCATAATATTAAATAGATAAGTAATGTCAAAAGTTACAGGTAAAGTTGCACAAATAGTAGGTCCAGTTATCGATGTTGAATTCGGAGCAGGTGCTGAACTTCCAAAAATTTACGATTCATTAGAAATAAATAGACCTGATGGTTCTACTTTAGTACTAGAAGTACAATCTCACATTGGTGAAGATACTGTACGTACTATAGCAATGGATTCATCTGATGGTTTAAGTAGAGGTACAGAAGTTAACGCTACTGGTGCTCCAATACAAATGCCTATAGGAGGAGACGTTTACGGACGTTTATTTAATGTAATTGGTGATGCTATCGATGGTTTAGGTGACTTACCTAAAGCGGGTGATGCAGGATTACCAATTCACAGAAGCGCACCTAAATTTGAAGATTTATCAACTTCTACAGAAGTTTTATTTACAGGTATTAAAGTAATTGACTTAATTGAGCCTTATGCAAAAGGAGGTAAAATTGGATTATTTGGTGGTGCTGGAGTAGGTAAAACGGTATTAATTCAGGAGTTAATTAACAATATTGCAAAAGGACACGGTGGACTTTCTGTATTCGCAGGAGTAGGAGAAAGAACTCGTGAAGGAAACGATTTACTTCGTGAGATGTTAGAGTCTGGAATTATCAAATATGGTGATGACTTTATGCATTCTATGGAAGACGGTGGATGGGATCTACAAAAAGTAGATAAAGCTGCCATGAAAGATTCTAAAGCAACTTTCGTATTCGGACAAATGAATGAGCCACCAGGAGCACGTGCACGTGTTGCCTTATCTGGTTTAACAATTGCTGAATATTTCCGTGATGGAGCTGGAGATGGACAAGGAAAAGATGTACTTTTCTTCGTAGATAACATTTTCCGTTTTACACAAGCTGGTTCTGAGGTATCTGCCTTACTTGGACGTATGCCTTCTGCCGTAGGTTACCAACCTACATTAGCAACAGAAATGGGTGCAATGCAAGAGCGTATTACTTCAACTAAAAAAGGTTCTATTACATCTGTACAAGCGGTATACGTACCTGCAGATGATTTAACGGATCCTGCACCAGCAACAACATTTGCTCACTTAGATGCAACAACAGTATTATCTCGTAAAATTGCTGAGCTTGGTATTTACCCAGCGGTAGATCCATTAGATTCTACTTCAAGAATTCTAACAGCAGATATTTTAGGAAATGAGCACTACGATTGTGCACAAAGAGTAAAAGAGTTATTACAACGTTATAAAGAATTACAAGATATTATCGCCATCTTAGGTATGGAGGAATTATCTGAAGAAGATAAAATGGCCGTAGGTAGAGCAAGACGTGTACAACGTTTCTTATCTCAACCATTCCACGTAGCAGAGCAGTTTACAGGTATCCCAGGAGTTTTAGTAGATATTAAAGAAACTATTAAAGGATTTAATATGATTATGGATGGTGAATTAGATCACTTACCAGAAGCAGCTTTTAACCTTAAAGGATCTATCGAAGAAGCTATTGAAGCTGGAGAGAAAATGTTAGCTGAAGCTTAAAACTAGAAAACTATGTACTTAGAAATTGTATCGCCAGAAGCTACCATATTTAGTAGCGAAGTAGATTCTGTTGTTGTTCCAGGAATAAATGGAGAATTTCAAATGCTGAAAAATCACGCACCTATAGTGTCTCTTTTAAAGTCTGGAAGCATTCAAATTCACACACACACGCAATCGCATTTAGTTTTTGACGATTTACATGGACTTGTAGTACCTCATGCAGATGATGATAAAGTACTAACAGTTCAAATCAACTCTGGAACGTTAGAAATGAACGGTAATAAAGTTATTATTTTAGCAGATTAGCTTTTATAAATAACTCATAATATTTAAAATAAAAAACGCGAAACAATTAAGTTTCGCGTTTTTTATTTTATGTAAAATCTAAGAATAAATTAATAGATTATATTTTTATAAATAGCTTCTTTCTATACATTACATACCCAAGTAATAAGTAAAAAGAAACAACCGATAGCCCGTAAAGTAATGAGGATAATTTATGACTAAAAAAGTCATGCACAAATACAGTATTATAAATCCATGAATGAATATTTTCGTCCCCTATTTTTGTTAAATAAAATGCCTTAGAAATAAAGCTAGATAAAAAATAAATAGTAATTGCATTCATCCCCATATACTTAAAAATTGCTCCAAATTTTACTTTTTTCACATCTGTTATATAATAAATAATAGCTAATATTAACGTTGCCCAACCACTTGTTGCGAGTACAAAACTACTACTCCAAATAGCTTTATTAATGGGAAACCATAGATTAAGTAAATAACCTAAACATAATAATATTATAGCTACTATAAATAACAAACTAACGTTTTTAAGACCATCTAATAATTTCCCGATCAATACTCCTGAGATACAGGTAGCAATAGCTGGAATTGTACTAAATAATCCTTCTGGGTCGTAATCTTTTTGCCACATATGGTTTTCAAGCAAGTTAAGATCTATATACATAGCCCAGTTATTAGGGGCTCTATTAAATGTTGGAAATTCTCCATTAGGGAGAGGAACAAAACCCAAAAATAACCAATAGCCAATTACAATAATTATAGCTATACCAAGTAACACTTTCCAATTACAATTAAGATACAATATCGCCGAAAAGAAAAAAACCAGACCTATTCGCTGTAAAACACCTAGAAATCTGAGATCTGCTACATCAACAAAAAAAGGAATATAAGGTAAAAACCATGCTAAAAATAAACCTAAACCAATCAGTTTTAGACTCCTTATAGCAATTTTACGATATGTAATAAATTCATTTGGTTTGTTTTTATATGCAAAATATATAGAAATACCTACAATAAATAAAAAGAAAGGAAACACTAGGTCTGTAGGTGTCAACCCATGCCAATCGGCATGCAATAATGGTGCGTAAACGGCACTCCAAGTTCCTGGAGTGTTAACTAAAATCATTGCCGCAATAGTAATTCCTCTTAATATATCTACAGATTCTATGCGTTGCGCCATGGTTAATTTTATTTAATATCTATCTATTATTCAGTTTAATACACTACTAAATTAACCTTTTTTCATTGTATAAAAAAACACGAAGTAAAGCCTTCGTGTTTTATAATATTATAACATTTGTATTGTATATTACCTCTGTCCAAAACCTGTAATTAATTGAAATGTTACACCCCAATCTGCTGTGCTTGTTTTAGAATAGTTTACAAAATGATTTAATCGAAAACGAGTATGCGGTGAAGCAACATAAGAGAAACTATTAATAAGTTGTCCATTAATACCTGTTTCAATAGCATCATCTTTATAATTATTTATTAGGACTCCATTAGATACATTAAAAATATAATTTCCTTTTAAATAATATTCTATATTTCCTTGTAAATTATAATTCCATTCATCTGAGCGATTATCGCTATACAATGTATTTCCTGTTACTGCCAAAGCTCCTATTTTCCATGACTCCCCTATTTTTTTCAAAATATCTACTCCTACTCTATTAATTTGCCTTGTAACATTATTCCCATTATCTAATCTACCAGACATACCCACAATACCATATTCAAATGGTTTAAACATTGGTGAACCTATTCTACCTGTAATTAACCAAGTGCCGTTATAATCTAGGTGAATATAATCGAACTCTCCAATTGTACTATTATAGGTTAAAAGAGACTTACTTACCGTACCACCAATAGACACACCTATTTCTCCATCTAAATTAGCCGAAATGGGAGATTTAAAAAAGACGCCTAAATCTTGATTAAACCCAATATCGTTTCTAGTAACATTTGCCGTAAAGTCTGATACTGGATCTATTTTTGGGTTATGCCCAAATTTTACACGACCATAGCCTACAAAAAAAGAGGTTCTATCCCATTTAGTTGAAAACGACACCCCAATATTTTGAGGTTTAAAGCTAAAAATATCATCTCTAATATTGTCCTCACTTAATCCTCCATTAAACTGTAGTGATACCCTAGCTTTAAAGCTATTTACAGCAATGTTTTTAACGTAACCTTTTTGTAACTGTTTTTGATTTTTAGATAAAAATTGATAGGTAATATTATTTGAAGGCCCCACGTTTGAAAAATCTAAGTAATCTATGTTACCTTCATTTATATATCCATAATGAAAATTCGTTTGTAAGTAATGAAATTTCGTTTGTTGTTTGTCTCGTTTAAGAGATTGTTGAGATTGCGCTATTTGTAACCCTATAAGTAATGAGCAGACAAATGTTATAATGGTTTTATTGTTCATTATTTTTTAATTCTATTGATGAAAATGCTTTTGAATTAGTAGTTGTAAAGTTGTTTACGGATTCTTACTCGCTCTCTTAATTCTTTTGGAAGTTTTACTCTTCCCATCCATAGAGGAGCAATTCGCTCGTAAGAGATTAGATGAATATTTAAAACGTCTCGTTCTAACGTATCAAAGGACAAGTAAACTTTACCTAATCCTTTATGAAAATTATCCACCCAATGCCCAGTTTTAGAATCTGTAAGCAACACATATCTTTCATAGTCTTTAGGCATTAAATCTTCATCGAAAGTAATGGTTGCTTGTGCTGGATTATATCGTCTTCCTTTTGGGTATGTATTAAAGCCAAAATGCAAACCATATAGCTTTTGTTCTTGTAATGTTGACAAATCAAAGTTTCCTATAGTAAGTGTATAGGGAGACCATTTTCCTTTAACCTGTATTTCTACAACGCATTCTGTTTCGGGCAAATCAACACTTTTAATAGTTATCTCATTTAAATGGGATAACCAATTCATATCGAATGTTAAAGCTGTTTCTGGTGAGTAAAACCCTTCATCTCTAAACTGAGCAAATTGTAGCGGTTGCTTTTCTGGGTTTAAAATAGATTTGTAGGTTTCTTTACTTAAGCTATTTTCATCATAGCCGACAAATAAACCGTAGTCTATTTTATAGTGTTCTTCCATATCTAACAACGCTATAGGTTTGTTGCTTTCATGGCCTACTTCAATCATCTTGGTATCCCAAGACTTTTTTATTGGTTTGCGTAGTTTTTCGAAATCAATTTCAATACCTTTTGAAAAGTTAGATAATGTTTTATAATCGAAATCTCCAAAATCGAATCCATTCAATTTTACATTAGGGTTTTTTAACTCAACCAATGTCTTGTATACATTTTTGGGTATTAAAAACCAGCTATGTGCTAGAATTTTATTTTGATTATAGTTTACCGGATTCTTTACTCTAGCATTAAAATCGGAATAATCTTCACTAGTTAAAACTATTTCCCATTTACCAGGATCTAAACAACCGTTAGTTATACTTGCTCTATACACACGGTCTAGTGCTTTATTAACTTCATCTGTATTTTGCTTTGATCTCTCTATTTTAAACTCGTTAAACTCTTTTCTAAACCCTACTCCAAATCTATTAAATTCCTCAAGCAGTAATTCTGGATATAAATGTGCTCCAGTAGTGTTTAAAGTAGGTACAACACGCATTAAATCGAAGGCATTAAATTTTATTTTATTTCCTATACCATCTTCGAATACCATATCTACTAAAACTTGACCTTTAGGCATAACATCATTTAATGACAGGGTTATTGTATTAAAGTTTAAAACATTACTGTTGTTAAATGCCATATCTTTCTCCCACGCATCATATTTATAATTAGAGTTTGGGCTTATTCCTGTTGTAATTAGTTTATTATTATGGTCGCTAAATAGTTGTTTTATTTCTTTTGGAGCTTCAGCCGTTTCTACTGTTTTGGTATTTGTCCATTTATAGGTATAACAACTTGTAATACTTAATGGAAATATAAGCGCTATAAAAATAGCCTTAAACATTTGTTTCCGTTTTTTCTTAGTCTTTAATGATTTTGAAATTCTCATGTTCTGAATTTTTATGGTTTTGTTTTTTATTGATTTAGCTATAAATATGGCATATAAGCACACATGTATGTTATTAACTCGTGTTAATGATGTTAATTTCTATACACAGATTTGCTTTAAACACATCAAATTGTAAGACTCTTACTCTTAAATGTATTTTATTTTAATAGGGTTTTGTTTTAAGTTATTGTTTAAAAATCCTAGGGTTAGATTTTTAATAGAACACGGTTGTAGTTACCTGTTATTTATATGGTTTATATTAATTAATAGCTTAGGTGATAAAGAGCATATTAAAATATGTTTTTTGTTCTTTATCGTTGTGAGTAAAATACTTATTAGTTTACTACTTTCATAATTTCTAATATTTTAACTAGTCATTTTCCAACAACTACTTGGATTAATAAAATAGAAATCTTTGTTTAGAGATAAAATATAAAAAAAGCTATACGTCACTACTTTAATTATAATTTTAGTACTCTAAACTAAAAAGAATACTCTTTAAATTCAATTTCCTTTCCTTTAAAAAAAGTATAGAAGTGACTTCCAAAAACAACTCTAATACTTTTTTAGGTGTAACGAAATTAAATAAAAAAATTTAAGCTAATTGTATTTTAACCTATGTTTTTACGTCTTTTATCGAAAAACTATAAAAACACTCAACTTGTTTATTTTAACGTTATTTATAGGTTAAATTTTAAAAATTGTATTAAAAAAAAATGCGAAGCATAGCTTCGCACTTTTGGGCTTTATAGGTCTAATCTATAATTTATTTTAAAGGCTAGTCCCCAATTTGTTCTATTAAATGAATTTGTTTTGTTGTAATTATCGCTTAATACTAAATAAATATATGATAACGGTTTATACTCCCATTGTAAGCGACTATTTACATTAAAATTATTTCGTTGGGTGTTGTGTTGTAAATAAGTAGTCCAATTTAATCTGTTATTAAAAAAGACTTCTCCTGTAAAGCGCATTAAATGAAAGGTTTGTTTGCCTAATTCTTTTAAATCTATTCTATTAATATCGTAACTGGCTTCTAAATTGGCAAATGGTAGTAATTGATAATTTAAATATATTCCTCCAGATGTTCTTTTTCCACTAAAATATTGTCCTTTTTGAATATTAAAACGATACCTTAATTTTTGGTTGTTTGCAGAATTATAACCTACTTTTAAAAGTCCATAATTATACTTCCTTGGTTGTAATGCATTACCATTTCTTAAGGGGTCGAATCCATATTTTAAATCGACATAATCATAGGTAAACACATAATATAACGCTGATAAATCTTTAAAAAATATGGCAGAATTTAAAAAGTGCGCTGTTTGGTTTAATTTGCCTTGCTCATCGAAATAAGTATTGTTTCTATAGTTTAAAATTCTAAAGGAATTTAAAGTATTAGAGGTTTCATAAAATTTTTGATACTCGATACCAGTATTTACTTCTGTATACCCCTCTCTAACCGTTACATTATTTATAGCATCGTAATTATATAATCTAGGTGTAAACCCAATGTCTGTAATAAAATTACGTCCAATGGTTTTAACCCCTGCGTTCCATTCGAATCCTCTTTTATTAAACCAAATTCCTGCATTATAAAATGTATTTTTATTAGATATTCCGTCGTTAAAACTCTTACCAAAATTAGCCAGACCTATCCATTTATTATTACTCGATTTGTAATTAAGGTTCAGTCCCGTAACACGATTATAATCATCTATAAAGTTAAAGGCATTGGTTTGTTGTCTGTTTATTAAATATCCTGTAGCTGCAATACTTTTAGAGAGTTGTTGCTCTCCTACTATAACTCCATAGTTTTGAGCTGCTATATCTTTATTTTTACTAGATTGTACATTTAAAATGCCTATTCGTGTTTTTGATGCTAAATTTCCTGATAGTTTTAATCCGAACTGAATGTCTGAACTCGCACCTATTCGCCTTGAATAAAACGGATTAATTCCATTGACTCCTAGATTAGAAAACAAGTCTGAATTTTCTAAAAAGAAATTTCTTTGTTCTGGAAAAAAAACAGAAAACCGTGTTAAGTTCGTGACTTGTTGGTCTACATCTACTTGTGAAAAATCAGGGTTAACTGTAGCATCTAATTTTAAAGAAGACGTAAGGTTATATTGTACATCTAAACTGGGTTTGTATGTTGTTTCTTTAACATTACCGGTAACATTATTTTGATAATTTGAGGTTAAAGAAGGGGTTACAGTAAACCGAGAGTTTGCTTTCTCTGGTAAGTTTTCAACAATAAACTTCTCGGTAAATCTTAAATCGAGATTAGCATAGTTACGCTTTACATTTTTAAAAATTGTCCAAGAGTTATTTTTAATGTCTCTTACATAAAACTGCACACCAAAGACAGCATTATCCTTATTAAAGTTTAGCGCTTTTAAAGGGATTGCTATTTCATACTGTTTTTTGTTACCATTTAAAACTGCTTTAGCTTGCCATGTTGCATTCCAACTAAAGCTAAGGTTATAATTGCTATTGTTTCTGCCTACTAACCCATCGGTTAGATTTCCTAAAGCATTAACTGCAAAAAAATAACCATTTTGTTCTTGGTTTTGGGTATCTAAAATTATTACAAAAGCATCGCTAAAAGCTATAGAGACATCTCTTTTTAACGTACTTACTTGCGTTTTTGCTGTGGTGTCATTATAAATGGCTCTTATATATAAGTTTGTTTTGTTATGAAACAGTTTTACAGAGGTTTGGTTTTTGGCTAAGCCAATATCTGTTGGTAAATAATTGTAAAACCCTGTATATTCTGGTAATTGCTCCCAAACTGGCTCTTTAAAGTTTCCATCTATTTCTACTGTAGCATCTGCATATTTAATTGTAGCCGTTTGTGCTGTTATAGGTAATATATAACAACACATTATTAATACTAAAAAACGCTTCATAATTAGTTACTTGCAGCGTTATCTACTCGTGTTGCCGTTTTACTAATAATTTTCCAGCTGTTTTCAAATTTCTTCAATAAGAATAAATCTATATAAACCCATTGTCTTTCAGGCCCGGCAATTTCAACCTTCGCGGTTGCAATATCTTTCACCACTTCTATCGCTAATACTTTCGCTTCACGGCCATTAAATTTTCCTGTTTCTCCATTTTTAAAGAAACCTACATAGTCTTTTGGTGTTATTGATTTAAAACTACCGTCTCTAAGTGTTAAATATAATGTTGCATCTTCGGTAAAAGCACTTTCTAATAGGTCTAGCTTATTATAGGAACTACCTTCCATATATTTTTGTAAAGTCGTTTCAACTTTTACACATTCAGACTGTGCTTTTGTAAATTGAAAAGTGAATAGTAGGGCTAATAATAGCATGTAATTTTTCATGATGAATTTGTATTTAATGTTTTTTTATTTCATTTAATACAAACATGAAAAAACAAGCTAAAATTAGCGTGTTAGCTTATAATTGAAGTGTCCAGAATTATAATTTTGGAGTTAATTTATTACGAATAGTGTTTTTTGAATTCTGATGGTGTTTGCCCAACAACTTTTTTAAAGGTGGCATAAAAAGTTGATTTTGAAGAGAATCCTGCTTCAAACCCAATGGCTTCAAGCGTAAATTGATTGTTTTCTTTTATTAATTGCTTTGCTTCTTCAATACGTTGCTCATTTATAAACATTGCAAAGCTTTTTCCTAAGTTATCGTTTAAAAATTGAGATAATTTATGTGGTGTAATGTTAAGTACCGCTGCAATATCTTTTAATTTAACATCGGTATTTTTATAGAATTGTTGTTCTTGCATTACTTTTTGCAACTTCACTTTTAACTGCTCTGCTTCATTCGTTTCAATCTTTTTTAATGCATATTTTTCTGGAATATCTTGAAATACACTTTCTCTGTTATTTTTAAATAGTAAAAAAATTAATAAGGCATAAAACACAATAGAAAATGTCACTGTTCCTATTAAGTACAAATAAAAGTAACCTATTATATAGGCAGAATAAATTAATACATTGCCTACAAACACAGCAACTAACCAAAGCTCTGAAGTGGTGCATTTCTGCGTTTTATGCATTACTTTTTTAAAAATCGTTTTAAGCAATACTCCCGAGCCTAATATATAAAGCCCCCAAACAACATAAATTGAGTAAACAATATAGTTACTCCATGCTTCTGGATTAATTCGATAAGGTTTTACAATACCTATAGTTACAATTACAATTGTTGCTGTTGCAAAATGTATTTTCCATGCACGCGGAATGACTTTAGTGTTTTCTATAGAGGATTTTATATAGTAAAATAATGCACTTCCTATTAAAAAACAGGCAGATAAACCTATTTGAAGTATTAGTAAATCTCGTGCTTCTCGTTCTGTAAAAATAGTATATACAGATTTACCTATTCGTATACTTAAAAACAGTAATAATAAGCCAAAAAAGAAATTTTGAACACGTTTTTGTTTACTAAAAAAAAGGAAATAGAAACTGGCTAAAAAACCATTAAAAACACCGATAGAACAAATAAAAAATACCAGCGGATTATTAAACGCCATGTGGTTTATACTTTTTTAATAACATTAGTAACAATACCCCATATTAAAAAGTTATTGTCTTCGGTAATTTTAATAATAGGGTAATTAGGATTTTCTGGTTGTAACCAAACCTCATCATTATCTACTCGCAGTCGTTTTACTGTAAATTCGCCATCTAAAAAACAAACTGCTATTTTATTATTTGCGGGCTCTAAACTTCTATCTATCACCAACAAATCGTTATCCTCTAGCCCAGCACCAATCATAGATTGTCCGCTAACTCTAGCATAAAAGGTAGCTTCTTTATTTTTTACTAGTTCTTCGTCTAGAGATAAACGTTGCTCTTTAAAATCGTCTGCTGGCGATGGGAAACCTGCAGAAATCCCGGTATCGAAAAACTGTGCAGCTGCATCGTCTACGGTTTCTGGTGTAAAGAAGGTTAAACTTCCTGATTTATGTACTATCATTTTACAACTATAATATCGTTAATATTAGTGGTATATCTTGGAGACAAGCGTTCTTGCCTCATTTTCCAGGTGCGTTTTAAATCTTGGTTCCCTAATTTAATTTTATAATCGCCATATTTAGTGTTTAAACTATCTATGGAGGCCATTAATGGTTTATGTTTCGGGTTTTCGTTATGAAACATATTTAATTGATAATTATCTGTAGGTACCAATCCTGTTACAATAACACCTGCTCGCTTGTATTTTATTCCTTCTTTAAATATAGACATTACTGCGCTAATAGCATAATTACTTATAATTAACGAGGAGTTTGTAGGGTATGTTAAATTAACACTAGTACTTTCCCTGTGTTGCTCAGCTCCTTTTTTATGTCTATCGCTACTTAACGAGACTATAATAACATAGCAACTAGAATCTTGTTTTCTAAGTTTCTCTGCGCAACTAGAGGCAAATGTAGAGATGCGTTCTTTTATGTTATCTATATCCGAATAGGTATACTCAAAACTACGTGTAGTGGCAATCATTTTTCGGTCTTTATGCTCATCTAATTGTAGTGTAGAAATTCCTTCTAGGTCACGTTTTAAGCGCGATTCTATAACCGAAAAATTCTGTTTTACCCATGCATCAGGTAATTGCACAAAATCTAAAGCTGTTTTGCAGCCTTTTAATTTTAAACGTTTAGATAAGCGTCTACCAATACCCCAAACGTCTTCAATTTTAATCCATTTTAAGGCTTTTATTCGTTTTTCTTCAGAGTCTATAACATAGACGCCTTTAGTCTCTTTAGGAAATTTTCTTGCTATTTTATTAGCTATTTTAGATAGTGCTTTTGTTGGTGCTATACCTACGGAGGTTGGAATCCCTGTCCATTTTAAAACACGGGTTCTTATTTGTAAACCATAATCATTATAATCGAAATCGGTTTTAAAGTTTCTAAACTCTACAAACGATTCGTCTATACTATAAAATTCTATATCTGGTGTAAATTGTTTTAATATGGACATAACACGACTACTCATATCTCCATACAAAGGATAGTTAGAGGATAGCACATGTATATTATTGGCTTTACAAAAGGCTTCCCATTTAAAAATAGGCGCGCCCATTGGTAAACCAACTGCTTTGGCTTCATCACTTCGTGAAATAACACAACCATCATTATTACTTAAAATAGCAACTGGTTTTCCTTGTAAGTTGGGGTTAAAAGCACGTTCACATGAAGCATAAAAATTATTACAATCTACAAGTGCAAACATAGACTGTAAAGATACGAGAAAATGATTTTGGTTACTTAATATTCAAAATAATTAATTCCCAAACTCTATTATTAGACTCATATTCCTTTAAAATTTCGAAACCAACTGCTTTGTGCGCATTAGATGATCTTATATTTTTAGCATCTACTTCTGTTATTATAGCATTAAAGTTACTTTTAAGTTCCTGAGCCATATAATTATATAAGCCTCTAAAAACACCTTGACCTCTCATGCTTTTATCTATACATATTTGCCCCATAACAACATAACTAAGCGTTTTATTTTGCTTTAATAATTCCTTATCTATTTCATTAAACATAGGGATTAATAATGGAATTTCTGTTTTAAAACTTTGCAACATAGACAAGGTATAACCTACAACTTTATCATCTTGTTTAGCAATACAATGTGCACAAGCAGTGTTCATTCTTTTTAAAATATCTAGGTCATGTTTTATAGATACAAAACCTTCTTTTACCTTGTCGCCATCTGTAAGTGATTCTGGTAAATTCTCCTGTTGGAGTGTTAAAATAGCGTTTAACTCTTTTTCTGTTTTTACTCTATGGTATGTAATATTAGTCTTCAACATATTCTAAAATATCACTTGGTTGGCAATCTAATGCTTTGCATATAGCTTCTAATGTAGAAAAACGAATTGCTTTTGCTTTACCAGATTTTAGTATAGACAAATTAGCTGTAGTTATCCCTATAATTTCTGCAAGTTCTTTGCTTTTCATTTTACGTTTGGCAAGCATAACATCCAAATTTACAATTATGGCCATAGTTTATATTGTTAACTCATTTTCTTGTTTTAAACTTTTAGCGCGCTCTAAAATTTTACTAAATACTATTAAAAATAGGCCAATTATAGTAGAAAAATAAAGACTATATAAAAAGTCATTATTTAGTTTAAGGTTTGAAACAATATCCAATCCATTTTTAAATACATTAAAAATAACAACAATACTACCTACAATACTCGACATTAAAAGTATATTTCCCGATTTTTTAAACAAGTTAATTTTCTCATTGGTAAAACTTCCGTCTATAACTTTAAAATTTAAGATTTTTATAAGGTGATAAAAGCCAAAAAAGAATAAGCCTTTAGATATTATTTTTACAATCATTATTCCAACATCTATAGATGTTACGTTTTGATTAGAGCATACTCCTATATAAGACATATCATTCTCCATTATAGCAAATACGTTTTTAATTATTAATAAAAAATAACTTCCTAAAAAAACAAAAAACATAAGTTTAATTATCATTTTAAAAACTTCTATCTCTTTTAAATTTTTCATGGTTATATTGTTAATTTATTTTCAGATTGTATCTCTATACCGCGTTTAAAAATAACAGCTACAATAAATAATAATCCTGCCATGAAAATAAACGCTTTGCTTCCCCAATTTATATCGAAACTGGCTCCTTTTTGTATTAATCTATCGCTATACGAATTCGCTATTATAGCAATAACACTTACCACAACAGCATAGTAACTAATTTTAGAAATTATATTGCCTACTACTACATCAAAAGGATTATCGAAATCAATATTTTTAAATAGTTTAATAACCAGATAAAACAAATACGCCTTTAAACTAGCTATTGTTATTAACAAGGAAACAATATAAATATAATACAGCTTAGAGTAAGCTTTAAGTTGAGATAAATCTAACCCCAGATATAAATTTCCTGCTGCTTCTGCATTTACAAATAAACTTATTATAAACGAAATAATAATAGCGCCAACCTTAATGCAAAGCCCTATAAAAATAACCCAAGAAACTATTTTTAATAGCTCTAAAATTTGTTTTGTTTTCATAATTAAATTGTTAAATCATTTTCTTGTTTATACTGTCTTGCTTGAGTAAATATGTAACTAGTAAGCATAAAAAACATGCCTAAAATGATAAAAAACAAACCATGTACTTCTAATGTATCTACATGAAATGTTTTTAAACTAAATTTCATGCTTAATAATGCTGGAGTACCAGTTAAAGAGACAATCTGGATTATTATATAAGTAACACCAGTAATTACAAATGTTATTCCTGTTCTTTTTAAATTTTTTGTAACCTCCAAAGAAAAATAGTCTGTATTTAAAATCGCTTTCATAGCCTTGCGCAAGTATAAAACACCTACCATTAACAATACATTACTAATAATTAACAAAAGATGATTTACACCAAAATAACGAACAATATTTGGTCCATTTTTTAATCCATTCCATGTGTTTCCAGAAGAATAAAATAGTAAAGTATTTACTATCATTCCAGCTAATATTAATAGAAATACAATACTAAAAATATCTATTAATAACTTTAATCTCTTAGCAATTCTCATAATGAAAAAACTTAATTTATTATTGTTTAACAATAACAAACATAATAAAAAATTATTGAAAAACAATAATTTTTTATTGAAATAAGATAAATATATCTTTCAGTTAAATTAAAAAAGTAGTCTTACAATTATTTATATTTGACTAATGAAAGACACTAACATAATCGTTTCTGAAACTAATAGACCTTATTGGAAATTAGTCCTCGCGGCATTAGTATTTACCACTGTTATTTATTTAATTTTTGGAGATTATAAAAACTTTCAACTAGGCGAAGCATACCTAATACAGTTTGTAGAAAATAAACTGTTTGCTATTATAATGCTTACTGCTGCTGGAGTAATACTTAGTACTCACAAAAAAGTTTATATAGATATAAGCCAATCCCGATTTAAACCAACTACAGAAATTGGTTTTTTAAAATTTGGTCGCTGGCAAACAATCCGTAATTACGATTATATTTCTGTATTCTATAATAGAGTTACTAGAGATGGGGAGTGTTTTATAGTTAATCTTTGGTATGATACAAATCAATATTTCGAATTATATTCTAGAGATAATTTTGAAGATGCCGTATCTGTAGCTTTCGATTTATCCGAAGTACTAAATATAGATTTATTAGACGCCACTGTTCCAGACGATTTTAAATGGATAGACAAGGACGCTCTAAAAGCCAAACAATATAATGAAAAACCAACACCTTAGACAATTACTAGAACTAAGCCTAGCAACCGTATTTATAAGCACTTCTGGCGTATTAGGTAAGTTTATAGACATGCCGCCACCTCTAACGGTATGGTGGCGTGCGGCCTTAGCCATGCTTATTTTATTAGGTTATTGTAAATACAAAAAAATAAACTTAAAACTAAATAAAAAAGACGCCCCAAGTTTTATACTAAGCGCATTGTTTTTAGGAGCTCATTGGGTTACCTATTTTTACGCCTTAAAACTATCTAACGTAGCGCTAGGCATTTTATCGCTATACACCTTCCCAATAATAACGGCATTGTTAGAACCTTTGTTTTTTAAAACCAAACTAAACCCTATTCATATTATATTAGGGCTGCTTGTATTATTAGGTATCTATATACTAGTTCCAGAATTAAACTACCAAAACACATACGTAAAAGGTATTCTTTTTGGTATACTATCGGCATTGCTTTATGCCTTACGTACCTTAATACTAAAAAGTCATGTTCCAAATTACAATGGCACTATGCTTATGTTTTACCAATTATTAATAGTTAGTATTGCGTTATTGCCTATTTTGTTTTACTACGGAAGTTCTAACATAAACACACAATTTCCTTATGTTATTCTACTAGCATTATTAACTACAGCTATTGGGCATACCTTATTTATAAAAAGCTTAAAATACTTCTCGGTAAGTACCGCAAGTATTATTAGTAGTATGCAACCCATATATGCTATAATACTAGCCTATTTATTTTTAAAAGAAATCCCAACTTGGAATACTTTTTTAGGCGGTTTATTAATTTTAGCAACAGTAGTTATTGAAAGTGTTAGGAGTAAAAAGAACACTTAGTAATTGTATATTTGTTATATGAAAAGTTTTCCTAAAAAACTACAGCAAAAACTAGACAACCGTAAAGCAAGTAATGCATTACGACAACTGGGTACACAAAAAGATTTGGTAGATTTCTCATCTAACGACTATTTAGGGTTTTCTGCAAACGAAGATTTGTTTAAACACACGCACCAGTATTTAACAGAAAACAACCTTACTAAAAACGGTGCTACAGGCTCACGCTTATTAACAGGAAATCACTTATTATACAAGATAGTAGAAACTCAATTATCTCAATACCATAATAGTGAAAATGCATTACTCTTTAATTCGGGTTACGATGCTAACCTAGGGTTCTTTTCTAGTGTACCACAACGCGGCGATATTATCTTTTACGACGAATATATTCATGCTTCCATTCGTGATGGTATTACTATGAGTACAGCTAGAAGTTATAAGTTTAAACATAATAATTTAAACAACTTAAAAACACTAGCACAGCGTCATTCTGAACTCGTTTCCGAGCCCTATCAAACTATTTACATTGTTACAGAATCTGTGTTTTCTATGGATGGAGATACGCCTAACTTGAAAGCGCTTGCCACCTTTTGTACAGAAAACAATTATCACTTAATAATAGACGAAGCACATGCACTTGGTGTATTTGGAACTAATGGCGTAGGCCTTGTTCAAGACTTAGCAATAGAGCAATTAGTATTTGCAAGAATTGTAACCTTTGGGAAAGCTATGGGATGCCATGGTGCAGCAGTTTTAGGAAGCACAGCTTTAAAAAACTACTTAATTAATTTTTCGCGCACTTTTATATACACTACAGGATTACCACCACACGCGGTAGCAACTATTAAAACAGCATATAAAGAGCTTTTACAAACAGATGCTATAGCACAATTAAAACATAACATTCATTTTTTTAATAGTGAAATAGAAAAAAACCAATTACAGCAAATATTTATAACAAGTAACTCGGCAATACAATGCTGCATTATTTCTGGTAATAACACTGTAAAAACAATTGCCAATACTATTCAACACAACGGATTTAGTGTTAAACCCATACTATCGCCAACAGTGCCAAAAGGGCAAGAAAGACTTCGTTTCTGCTTGCATGCTTATAATTCTAAAAAAGAAATCTCCGAGGTTTTAAGCTTACTTAGTACCTTTGTTTAAAAATCATTTTTATCTATGGTAGATCATTATACAGTTTTAGCAACATTTCCGTATTCTACAGAAGCACATATAACAAAATCTAAATTAGAGGAAGAATACATACGTGTAATGTTGGCCGATGAAAAAACTGTAGACTCAGACCCTTTAATAAGCCAAGCCATTGGAGGCGTTAAACTATTAGTCCATAATGACGATTTAAACAAAGCCATAACTATTTATAATAGAATTAGAGCTTACGAAAAAGATAAAGATGGAAATGCTATTGTATGCGAAAATTGCGAGTCTACCAAAATATTAATAGCAGAACCCTCAAGAAAAAATATTTTTTACATGTTATTTCCGTTTTTCGAAAAAACGAAATACCGCTGTAATGTATGTAATACCGTTTTTTAAATGAATACCTATTTTATAACAGGCATCTCTACCGAAGTTGGTAAAACAGTAGCTTCGGCTATTATAACAGAAGCCCTACAAGCCGATTATTGGAAACCTGTGCAAGCAGGAGAATTAGACCATTGCGATACTAAAAAAGTAAAACAATTAACCTCTAATACAAAATCGCAATTTCACGATAATGCATATGCATTAAATACACCAATGAGTCCACATGCAGCAGCAGATATAGATGGAATACATATTAAAACCAAAACAATAAAAGCGCCAAAAACTAAAAACACATTAGTTATTGAAGGCGCAGGTGGTATATTAGTGCCACTAAACGACACAGACACCATACTAGATATAATACAACCAAATTATAAAGTGATAGTAGTTTCTAGACACTATTTAGGAAGCATAAACCATACACTTTTAACAGTAAACTTATTACAAGATAAAGGCTTTAACGTTGCCATTTTATTTAGCGGGGATGAGCATAAAACAACCGAGGCAATCATTAAAACCAAAACTAATGCGCCTATTTTAGGACGCATAGAAGAAGAACCATATTTTGATAAGAATATTGTTAAGGACTATGCAGAACAATTACGAGGCACTAAAGAGGCTCAACACTTTTTTGGATTAGATTAATTCTTTTTCTTATTGTTTTAAACCAACAACGTCACCCTAAACTTCTTTAACTTCGTTAACTTCGTTAATTAAAAACTAATCTTAAAAATAAGAGTACAGAATATTATAAG